>JANXSS010000217.1 GCA_025356535.1 Herminiimonas sp. | reverse complement strand
TCGGGCGGCAGCCAGTTGTCTTCCGGGCCGACATAGGTCTCGAAAAATCCCCAGGTCTTGCGGCTCAGCCGGTGCAGGTAGTCGCGCTGGTCGTCGTCCAACGCAGCCGTCTGGCGCTGCGCAGGTTTGCTGATCCACCAGGCAGCGGCCGGCGCCAGCAGCCACAGCAACAGCAGTGGCGCGGCGCTGATCAAGGCCTGCGGATGCAGGCTTGCCAACAATGCCGTCACCGTCAGCGCCAGCGCCGGCGAAAACCACATGCTGCGCAGTTCGCCGGTCAGCGTGCCGGCGGGCGCATCGGCCGGCGCGGGCGGCGTGCCGTCGACCGCGTCGGCCGGTGGCGCCCCGGGCCGCTTTGTCTGGCCCGAGGCTTTCCACTCCAGCAGCAGGCGGTGCGACACCAGCAGGCGCCAGTTGGTGCGCACGATCGCATCCATGCTGTAGAAGGCTTCGTAGGGCAGGAATGTCAGCGTCAGCAAGGCATGCGCCAGATGCCGCCCGGCGCCGCGCACGGCACTGCGCAGATGCTGGCGCAGCAGCACGTCTTCAGGCTTGCGCAGCAGGTCCAGCAGCGAGGCGCTCACTGCCGCGAACAGGACGATCGCCACCAGCACCGCCGTCCACCATGCCGGATGCGCCAGCAGCATCCAGCCGGCGATCAGCAACGCCACCAGGATTGTCGGAACGACGCTGCGGCGCAGGTTGTCAAACAGCTTCCAGCGCGACAGCGCCGACAGCGGATTGCGCAGGCGCGCAGACCAGCTGCGCCGCTTTGGCGCCACATCGGGCCCATCCGCGGCCGGCACGCTTGGCAGCAGCCACGACGCCAGCTGCCAGTCGCCGCGAATCCAGCGATGGCGCCGGGCGACGTCGGCATCGAAGCGCGCCGGATATTTTTCGAACAGCATGACGTCCGAGAGCAGGCCCGAGCGGGCATAGCAGCCTTCGATCAGGTCGTGCGAGAGGATGCGGTTTTCCGGAAAACGCCCGGCGAAGGCGACTTCGAAGGCATCGACGTCATAGATGCCCTTGCCGACGAACGAGCCCTCGCCGAAGATGTCCTGGTAGACGTCGCTGACCGCCCGGGTGTACGGATCGATGCCGGCCTCGCCGCCGCACAGCAGTTCATAGAACGATGCATCGACCGCCGGCAGGCTGGTTGCCACCCGCGGCTGCAGGATGCCGTAGCCATGCGTGATGCGCTGCGCCACCGGATCGAACACCGGATGATTCAGCGGATGGGCCATGGCGGCGACGAACTGGCGCGCGGCTTCGCGCGGCAGCCGGGTGTCGGTGTCGAGCGTGATCACGTAGCGCGTCGCCTGCAGCGCAGCGACGTCGCCGACGATTGCCGAAAACACATCGGCCGGGCCGCCGCGCAGCAGGCGGTTCAGATCGGTCAGCTTGCCGCGCTTGCGCTCGTGACCCATCCAGACGCCTTCGACCGGATTCCATTTGCGCGGCCGGTGCAGCAGCAGGAATGGCCCGCCGCCGTTTTCGGCATAGGTGCGGTTCAGGTGCTCGATGACGCTGGCGGCATGGGCCAGCAATGCTGCGTCGCTGGCCGCATGTTCGGTGGGCGCGTCTTCGAAGTCGGTCAACAGGCAAAAGCGCAGCTGCGCATCGCGGTTGGCCAGAAAACGCACCTCCAGCGCTTCGGCCAGGTCTTCGATCTCAGAAGGGCTGGTCAGCAGGGTCGGCACCACCACCAGGGTCGGAAACGCCGCCGGTATGCCGGCCTTGAAATCCATCTTTGCCAGCGGTCGCGGCGCGGCCAGCATCGTGATGATCCAGTTCACCAGCGCCAGCGCCAGGTGACTGCCGGCGATTGTGGCCGGCAATGCAAGCAGGGCCAGCAGCCATGGGGCAAGTCCCTGGCGCCAGCCCAGCGTCAGCAGCAGCGCCGCAATGCCGACCGAAATGACGAGCATGGCGCCCAGATACAGGCGCAACGGCGTGCGCGCCGCGGCGCGCTTTGCCGCACCGAAGCCCTGCGGCCGCACCTGCGCGCGCTGCTCCAGCTGCGGCAGGCCGTCGTCGATCAGGTAGTAGCCGACATGGGCGCGCCGCTCGCCTGGCGCACCCGCGGCAGCGGCCTCGCGTGCCAGCGCGATGGCTTCGCCGGCGATCTCGGCCTCCGACAGCGGCGAGCGCTTGGCGACCTTTTCGATCACGTGACGGTAATGGTCGCGCGTGGCGAAATCCATCTGCGCATAGACGCCGCCGCTATCGTTTCGCAGGATCGCCTCGACCACGCTCATGGTTTCGACGAATTCGCGCCAGTCCATTGCGCCCAGGAAGCGCAGGCTGCCGATGCTGTTGGAAACCGATACCTGGTCGGCCGCCTGCTGCTGGCCTTCCTGCTGCACCAGCTGCTCGATGGTGGCGCCGGACTCGGCCAGGCGCTGCGACACCCAGGTCAGCGCCAGGGTCAGCGCCGGGGTCTGGCCGCGCAGGCGGCGCGTGAGTTCGGCCACGAAGGCCGAATCGAGCAGCGGCTCGGAGCGCGCCATGTCGGCCACGGTCAGGATCAGGCTGCCCGGGTCCTTATCTGCAACCTCGGTCATCTGGTCGGCCCAGGTGTCGGCCAGGTTGCGGCTCTCGCGGCTGGCGATCAGGCGCGCCGCGACGCGGCGCAGGTTTTCGATCAGCGCTAAGCGCAGCATGATCGGAATCGCCCACAATTCGCCCAGGCGCAGCGGCGTCACCTGCTGGTAGGCGGCGATGAAGCGGCGCAGGTTCTCCGGGTCGACCCGGCCGTCGCCATGGGAAATGGTTTCCAGCGCGATGTCGTAGACGCGCGGCTGGCCGGCCGACGGGCCTTTCTGCAGGCGCGGCAGTTCCTTGCTGTAGCCTTTGGGCAGATGCCGCTTTGCGGTGCGGATCTGTTCTTCGATCAGGTAGAAATTATCCAGCAGCCATTCCGCCGCCGGCGTCAGCTGGCGCTCCTGCTGCACGGCGGCGGTCAGCGCCGAACAGGCGGACAGCAGCACCTGCTCGTTGTTGGCCAGGCGCGCCAGCAATTGCTCGCGCATGGATGCCGTGCTGACCGTGTGGGTCTGCGCCAGGCTGCGGCCATGCAGCTCCATCTGCAGGGTGCTGAAAAGCTCCGCGCGCAGGGGCATCTCGTCGGAGTGGTCGGTCGTGTGCGAAGCGTTCTGTATGAGCGACTGCTTCCAGGCGAACAGATGGTCGAGGAAGGCGGGACGGAGAGATTTCAAGGCGGACGTCTCTTTCGGTCGTCCAGGTTGCAATGTTGAAATCGAAGCGGCAGTGCGGCATGTCGGGCATGCCGCAACGCATCGTTGCAGCCACCTGCGTTGCAAGCGCATCGGGACAAGCAGGCAACCCGGTCAGGGCAGGGGTTAAAAAAACGGGTAGGAAACAGGCAGTTCCAGTGTAACCGAGCTTACTTGCAACACGTAAATGGAGCGATGCGCTAGCACGCTTATGCGGTGCATCTTGTCGGGTGGCATCGGTTCGGCAAGCGCCAAGCCCGACCCGTACAGGCGAAAAAAAAGGATGCGTCCGAAGCATCCTTTTCTATCGTCGTTGCAGCGCCGGTGCGGCGCCATCGCATTGCTTGTCAGCCTGCCCGATTCATGAGGAACGTCGTCAGCAGCGGCACCGGACGACCGGTCGCGCCTTTTGCAGCGCCGCTCTTCCAGGCAGTGCCGGCGATGTCGAGATGCGCCCAGGTGTACTTACGGGTGTAACGCTCCAGAAAGCATGCAGCCGTGATGCTGCCGCCGCCCGGCGTGCCGATGTTGGCCATGTCGGCAAAGTTCGATTTCAACTGGTCGTTGTAGGCCTCGCCCAGCGGCATGCGCCAGGCCGTGTCGCTGCTGCTTTTTCCGGCAGCCAGCAGTTCGTTGGCAAGCTGGTCGTGCGCATCGTCGTCGCGGGTGAACAATCCCGAATTGTGATTGCCAAGCGCCACCACGCAGGCGCCCGTCAGCGTGGCGATGTCCACCACCACCGCCGGCTTGAAGCGCTCGACATAGGTCAGCGCATCGCACAGCACCAGCCGGCCTTCGGCGTCGGTGTTGAGGATCTCGATGGTCTGGCCGGACATCGAGGTGACGATGTCGCCCGGCCGCGTGGCGCTGCCCGAGGGCATGTTCTCGCAGGTCGGTATGACGCCGATGACATTCAACTTCAGCTTCATCTCGGCAATCGCGCGGAAGGTGCCCAGCACCGAGGCCGCACCGCACATGTCGTACTTCATTTCATCCATGGCCGCGCCCGGTTTGAGGGAAATGCCGCCGGTGTCGAAGGTGATGCCTTTGCCCACCAGCACCACCGGCGCATCCTTGGCCTTGCCGCCCATGTGCTTCAGGACGATGAACTTCGGCGGCTCGATGCTGCCGTTGGTCACCGACAGGAAGCTGCCCATCTTCAGCGCTTCGAGCTGCTTGCGGTCGAGGATTTCGACGCCGAGCTTGAAGTCCTTGGCGAGCTTCCTTGCCGTGGTGGCGAGATAGGTCGGCGTGCAGATGTTCGCCGGCAGGTTGCCCAAGTCGCGCGTCAGTGCCATGCCGTTGGCCAGCGCCTGCGCCGAAGCGATGGTGGCACGGCCGGTGTCGGATGCGTGGCCGGGCAGGGCGATGGCGATTTTCTTCACGCCGTGGCTGGCGGTGTCCTTCTGGCTTTTGAGGCCATCGCTGCGGTAGGCGCCGTCGTGCGCTGCCAGGATTGCCGATTGCACCAGCCAGGCGGCGTCGCGACCCTTGACTGCCTCGCATGGCAGCGCAATGAGTGCATCATTGGCGCCAAGCATTGAGAACGCTCTGATGACGGCATGCAGCGCGCTGCTAAAATCCTTCTCGGAAATCGACTCGTTCTTGCCCAGGCCGACCAGCAGCACGCGTTCGGCTGCAACGCCGGTAAGGTTACGCAGCATCAGGGTGCTGCCCGGCTTGCCCGACAGGTCGCCTGACTTCAGGGCGGCGGTGATGGCGCTGTTCGAATCGAGCTCCTGTGCCTCACTGGAAAGCTTCCTGTTTTCATAGACGCCGACTGCGATACAGCCGGTTTTTGCCGCAACGATGGTAGTCTTTGCGTCGAATGTTTTTATGCTAAAGTCCATGAGGCTCTCCGTTATCCAAACGCAATTATAAGCTTCTAATGATCTTTCAGCGCGCGCTACGTCGCGAATTGCGCAGCACCGCAGGCGCCGTCTTTACCACGCTCTTCACCATCACCATCACAATCATGCTCATCCGGATACTCGGACAGGCGGCTGGTGGCAAGGTCGCCTCCCAGGATGTGTTTGCCCTGATCGGCTTTGCCGCGCTGACGGTGCTGCCTGTGCTGCTCATCAACACCGGTTTCATTGCCGTGCTGCTGGTTGTCACCCGCAGCTATCAGGACTCCGAGATGGTGGTCTGGTTCACGGCCGGCCTCAGCCTGTCGCGCTGGATCAGACCGGTGCTGGGTTTCGGCGCACCCATCGTACTGCTGACCGCGCTGCTGAGCTTTGTCGTGACACCGTGGGCCCATCGGCAGAGTGCGGAGTTTCGCGAGCGCTTCGAAAAGCGCGAAGACATCGCCAAGGTTTCGCCCGGCAAGTTCCAGGAGTCGGCGAGCACCGACCGCGTCTTCTTTGTCGAAGGCGTCAACGGCAAGGCCGGTCACGTGCGCAACATCTTCGTCAATTCGGTGGCAAACGGGCGCCCCAGCGTGGTCGTGGCAAATGAAGGCAAAATGGAATTCAACGCCGCCGGCGACAAGTTCCTGGTGCTGTCGAAGGGTCGCCGCTACGACGGCGTGCCGAACCAGTCCGATTTCCAGATCATGGAGTTCGAGCGCTATGGCGTTTTGGTCGGCCGCCAGGCGCAAGTGTTTACCGGCGAAAAATCGGCCCGCACGCTGCCGCTTGCGCAACTGCTTGCCGCACCCACCGGCGCCAACCTGGGCGAACTCCTGTGGCGCATCGCCCTGCCGCTGATGAGCCTCTTGCTGCTGCTGGTGGCCATTCCGCTTGGCTTCATGAATCCGCGTGGCGGACGGTCATCGAACGTGCTGATCGCACTGCTGCTTTACGTTTTCTACAGCAACATGATCAGTGTCTTCCAGGCCGGCGTCGTGCAGGGCCGCATGACGCTGCCGCTGGCATGGTGGCCGATGCACCTGCTTATCCTGCTCATGATTGCCGCACTGTTCCTGTGGCGGCTCAACACCAACAGCGCGCGTCATCCGATTGCGCTCTGGAGCGGCGTGCGGCTGCTGCTGCGGGGCCGGACGGCTGCGCAATGAGCGTCCTGCAGAAGTATTTCGCCCGCGAGGTGGTGCGCTCGGTGGTCTTCGTGCTCATTGCCTTCCTGGCGCTGTTCGCCTTCTTCGACCTGATCAACGAATTGCCCAACGTTGGGCGCGGCGCCTACCGGCTGCATCATGCCTTTGCCTTCGTCCTCCTGGGCATGCCCGGCTACACCTACGAGTTGATGCCGATCGCAGCGCTCATCGGCACGATCTACGCGCTGGCGCAGTTTGCCGCCCGGTCGGAATTCACCATCATGCGGGTATCGAGCATGTCGACCGCCATGGTCGGCAGCATGCTGGCGAAGATCGGCATCCTGTTTGCGGTGGCGACCTTCATCTTCGGCGAATTCATCACGCCGTATTCGACCGAATTCGCCAGCCGCCTGAAACTGCAGGCGCAGGGCGCGGCGCTGTCGCAGGAATTTCGCTCCGGCCTCTGGGCCAAGGACGTCATTCGCAGCGAGGGCGTCAAGGGCGACGTCATCGGTTCGCGTTTCGTCAATGCGCGCCAGATGCAGCCGGACGGCACCATGCTTGGCGTGCGGCTCTACGAATTCGACCGGGACTTTCGCCTGACGGCACTGATCAATGCGGCCCGCGCCGATTATCGCGGCGCCAATCGCTGGAACCTGACCAAGGTGAACGAGACGCGCTTCACGCGCACGTCCGGCGCCGTCGGTGGCGCCGTCGCCGCCGCCGCTTTGGCGGGCGCTTCCGAAGCGATGACCACGGTGACGCTGGAGCGACGCGACCTGATCTCGGAGATCACGCCGGAAATCCTCTCCGTCCTGTTTTCCGACCCGGACCGGATGTCGGCGGTGGACCTGCATGCCTACACGCGCCACTTGGCCGAAAACAACCAGCATACCGAGCGCTATGAAATCGCCTTCTGGAAAAAGATCATCTATCCGTTTGCGGTCTTCGTCATGATGGCGCTGGCGCTGCCGTTTGCCTATCTGCAGACGCGCAGCGGCGGCGTCAGCCTGAAGATCTTCATCGGCATCATGATCGGTGTCAGTTTCCAGCTGTTGAACAGCCTGTTCTCCCATCTCGGGCTGTTGAATACCTGGCCACCGTTTGCCACGGCGATCCTGCCAAGCGCGTTTTTCCTGGTGCTGGCAATCGGCGCGTTGCGCTGGGTCGAGCGCCACTAGCTTTCCTTACGGAGTCTTCATGTCAGAAACCACCGCACTGATCCTGTTTGCCCACGGCGCGCGCGATCCGCGCTGGGCAGCGCCCTTCGAGCGGCTGCAGCAGGTCACGCAGGCGCAACTGCCCGGCGTGGCCGTGCGCCTCGCCTTCCTGGAACTGATGACGCCGCGCCTGCCCGAGGTCGCCGACGCACTCGTGCAGGCCGGCTGCAGCAAGGTGACGGTCGTGCCGGTGTTCCTGGGGCAGGGCGGCCATGTGCTGCGCGATTTGCCGCTCATCGTCGATCAGCTCAAAGCCGACCATCCGCAGCTCGACATCCGCGTGGCAGAGGCCGTCGGCGAAAGCGCGGCGGTGCTCGATGCGATGGCACGTTACTGCGTCGGCGCAGCCGCCGTCTGACGCGCCACGCCGGTGCCGACCGCCGCGGTCGCGGTTCGGCACCGCGCTGAACTTTTGGCAACGCGGCACTTCCAAGGTGTGTCGAATGTTTCGCCCGTCCACCTTCAAGGCACCATGATGGAAATCGAACTCAAGCTGCTCGTCAATGCGCAAGGCGCGGATGCGCTGCGCCGCCACCGGTTGCTCAAGGAGCATGCGGCCGAAGCGCCGCATGAACTCGATCTGTCGGCAATCTATTTCGATACGCCGGATTTCCGCATTCGCCAGAGCGGCGCCGGCCTGCGGGTACGCCGCAGCGGCGACGCCTGGGTGCAGACCTTCAAGGCCGGCGGCAGCGTCAGCGGCGCCCTGCATAGCCGGCATGAATGGGAGTCGCCGGTCGACGGCCCGCATCCGGACCTGCTGGCCCTGCGCGGGCTGGTCGAGCGCGGCACCGCCTGGCACAAGCTGTTGCGCGCCCCGGCGCTGGCGCAGGAGATCGCGCCGATCTTCACGGCGCGTGTCACCCGCACCGTCTGGAACCTGTGCCTGCCGCAGGGCGACCTGGTCGAATGCGTGCTCGACATCGGCGAACTCGATCATGGCGGCGTGACGGCGCCGATCAGCGAAGTCGAACTGGAACTCAAAAGCGGCACGGTGGCGCACCTGTTCGATTTTGCACTGGCACTGCTGCAGGATATTCCGATGCGCACCGGCACGCTCAGCAAGGCCGACCGCGGTTATGCGCTGTGCACGCCGCAGGCGCTGCTTGCGGTCAAGGCAGCGCCGCTTGCGCTGTCGCCGAAAATGACGGTCGAGGACGCCTTTCATGCAATCGTCGCCAATTGCATGGCCCAGATCCAGGCAAACGAAAGCCTGGTTGCACAGGGCCATGATGTCGAAGGCCTGCACCAGATGCGCGTCGGCCTGCGCCGCCTGCGCAGCGCGCTCGACTTGTTCGACGGCGTGATCCGGCCGGCACCGGCGCTGCACGAGGAACTCGAATGGTTGAATGCGCAACTCGGCGCGCCGCGCGACTGGGACGTGCTGTGCGGCGCAACCCTGCCGGCAATCGCCAGCGCCGTCCCGCAGGAGCGGCGTATCGCTGCACTGACCCTGGGCGCGCTCGGCAAGTCGCACGAAACGCATGAAGCGGCCGCCGCAGCGGTCGGCTCGCCGCGCTACACGCGCCTGATCCTGGGCTTTACCCGGTGGCTGCAGGCCAGCGGCTGGCGCGAAGACATGTCGGTGGCGTCGCGCAAATGCCTGGCCCGGCCGTTGCCGCATTTTGCCGAAGACGTGCTGGCGCAACGCCGCCGGCGCCTGCACAAACGGGCCCGCGACCTGGCCGGCGCCAGCGCGCCGATGCGCCATCGCCTGCGCATTGCCGCCAAGAAATGCCGCTATGCCACCGAGTTCTTTGCAGCGCTCTATCCCGCAAAGCAGGTACGGCGCTATGTCGACGCCCTGTCGGCGCTTCAGGACGTGCTCGGCCACAGCAATGATGCGGCAGTGGCCGAGCGCCTGATGGCGCAGTTGCAGGACGAGCAGGCAGCCTATGCGGATGTGGCCGGCTTCATACGCGGCTACCTGGCGGCGCAAGGCGAGCGCGATGTAAAGCAGATCATCCGGCTGTGGGAAAGGTTCGAAGGCGTCAAGGCACCGGCCTAGCCGGGCGGCACGCGTGGTGTCGGGCCGCATGGACGGTGCACTGTCGGGCACAGCGGTCGGTGTCGAAGCGGATGTTGGATTGCGCGATGCGGCGTGCTGGAAGTCGTACCACGAAGCATGCTGCAGACCGCGTTAAAAATGCGCTGCAACTCGTGCTGCAACTCGTGCTGCGAAGCGTACTACGAAGCGTACCAAAAGCATGCTACACGTCGGTCGCCGGCTCCGGAGGCGAGCCGCGCTCTGCATCCGGCGCAAAGCCGGCGGCATGCACCCCGCTCATGCGTTCCGCCAGCGCCTGCCCGATCATCACCAGCACCGGCCCGCTGGTGGCCACCAGGCCGTGCGCCAGGTCGCTCAGCCGGATGCGCAGGATCTTTTCATCGGCCCGGCTGCAGTTTTCCACCACCACCACCGGCGTGTCGGCAGGGCGCCCCAGCGCCTGCAGGCGCTGCGCCGTACGCACCGCTTCACGCCCGCCCATGTATTGCACCAGCGTGTCGGCCACCGGCATGGTGGTCGCATCGGGTTCGTTCGGATCGGTGCTCGACGTAAAAAACGCCACGCTGCGGGCGATGCCGCGCCGTGTCAGCGGCTGTCCGCTGGCAGCGGCCGCCGCCAGGGCCGTGGTAATGCCGGGCACGACTTCAAAAGCGATACCCGCTTCTTCGAGTGCGCGCAATTCTTCATCGGCCCGGCCGAACAGCATCGGGTCGCCGCCCTTCAGGCGTACCACCCGCGCATGCTTCATGGCGCAGTCGACCAGTTGCTGATTGATGAAAGTCTGCGCCGTGGAGCGCTGGCCGCAGCGCTTGCCCACATCGACCAGCAGCGCCTGCGGACACAACGCCAGCATCTCGGGCGTGACCAGCGCATCGTGCAGCACCACGTCGGCCTGTGCCAGCAGGCGCGCGCCACGCACCGTGATCAGGTCGGCCGCACCGGGGCCGGCGCCGATCAGCCAGACGCGGCCGGGTTTCGATGCGGTTCCGCCGATCGGAGTCGATGCGCCGGCAGGGGAATTGGACGTGCTCATCGGCGTCGGCCAGGACACGTCGCAGCGCGCATCAGATCCTGATCATGCCGGCGGCAACCGTCTGGTGCGTGACTTCATCGATGAGGATGAAGGCGCCGGTGGAGCGGATCACCGAATAGGCGTCTGCTGCCAGCGGTTGCTGTACCGTCAGGGTGATGCTGGCGACGTCATTCAACTGCAGGCCGGTTGCCGGCCGCTTTTCCTGGGTGTTGATGTCCAGCAGCGTGTCGACACTGGTGACGCGC
Organism: Herminiimonas sp.; assembly: GCA_025356535.1. GTDB lineage: Bacteria > Pseudomonadota > Gammaproteobacteria > Burkholderiales > Burkholderiaceae_D > JANXSS01. The sequence goes on along the minus strand of JANXSS010000217.1, from coordinate 5,942 downwards.
GCGCTGACCTGGCGGGTGGTGTGCTTCAACCAGTACTTGCGGCGCAGGTCGAGCGGTTCTTCGGACAGCCAGCAGACGTCCGCCGTCACCGTCTTCAGCACCGTGGCCGGGCTGTCGGCGGCAACGAACATGTCGCCGCGCGAGATGTCCAGGTATTGGTCGAGCAGGATCGTGACCGACTGGCCGACCACTGCGCAGTCGAGCGAGCCGTCGAGCGTGACGATCTCCTTGACGGTGGCCGACAAGCCGCTCGGCTGCACCAGCAGGCGGTCGCCCTTGTGAACGCGACCGGCTTCGATGCGGCCCATGTAGCCGCGGAAATCATTTGCCGCATGGCCGTTGTGGCGCGCCACCAGTTGCACCGGAAAACGCAGCGGATCGTCATGCGCCTCGTCGTAGACCGACAGCGATTCGAGCATCTCGATCAAGGTCGGGCCGCTGTACCAGGACATGCGTTCGCTTGCCACCACGACGTTGTCGCCGGCCAGTGCCGACAGCGGAATCGGCCGGATATCCTTGAGGCCAAGCTGCCTGGCGAACGCCGCATAGGCGCCGATGATGCGGTCGTACACCGTCTGGTCGAAGTCCACCAGGTCCATCTTGTTGACCGCCACGATCACATGCTCGATCTGCAGCAGGTGCGCGATGGTCGAATGCCGCTTGGTCTGGATCAGCAGCTCGACGCTGCCGTCGTCGCCCAGCTTGACCTTCGACACGTCGATCAGGATGATCACCGCGTCGGCAGTCGACGCACCGGTGACCATGTTGCGGGTGTACTGCTCGTGGCCCGGCGTGTCGGCGATGATGAACTTGCGCTTGGGCGTGGCGAAGTAGCGGTACGCCACGTCGATGGTGATGCCCTGTTCGCGTTCGGCTTCCAGGCCATCGGTGAGCAGCGACAGGTCGATGGTGTCGCCGACGGTGCGCTTGTTCTTGGCACGCGACATGGCGTCCAGCTGATCGGCAAAGATGCCCTTGCTGTCGAAGAGCAGGCGGCCGATCAGCGTGCTCTTGCCATCGTCGACCGAGCCGGCCGTGATGAAGCGCAGCAGGCCGCGCTCGACGGCGGTGTCGATGCTGTCAGCCATGCCGGAGGCCTGCGCGCCGCTTGCAACCCTGGCTGCAGCGGTGCCCTTGGTGGCGGTGTTCAGTGCTGCTGCGTTCATCAGAAATATCCTTCTTTTTTACGTTTTTCCATCGATGCTTCCGAGGTCTGGTCATCCATCCGGGTGGCGCCGCGCTCGGTGATCTGCGTGATCGCGGTCTCGGCAATGATCGCGTCGACAGTGCCGGCGTCGGACGCCACCGGGCAGGTGCAGGAAATGTCGCCGACGGTGCGAAAACGCACCGTCATCGTCTCGACCTTCTCGCCGGCCCTGGCCGGTGTCAGGTCGGTCAGCGGCACCAGGAGGCCGTTGCGCGGCATCACCTGGCGCTGGTGGGCAAAATAGATCGGCGGCAGTTCCAGCTTTTCGCGGGCGATGTATTGCCAGACGTCGAGTTCGGTCCAGTTCGAGATCGGGAAGACCCGCATGTTCTCGCCCGGATGCACGCGAGTGTTGTAGAGGTCCCAGAGTTCGGGGCGCTGCGCCTTCGGATTCCACTGGCCGAATTCATCGCGAAAGGAAAAGATGCGCTCCTTCGCACGGGCCTTTTCTTCATCGCGGCGGGCGCCGCCGATGCAGGCGTCGAACTTGTGTTCGGCAATGGTCTCCAGCAGCGTGACGGCTTGCGCCGCATTGCGCGAGTCGGTTGCCGGATTGCGCAGCCGCACCGTGCCGCGCCGGATCGATTCCTCGACCGAGCCGACGATGAGCCGCTCGCCGAGTTCGGTCACGCGCTTGTCGCGAAAGGTGATGACTTCGGCAAAATTGTGGCCGGTATCGATGTGCACCAGCGGGAACGGAAAGGCGCCCGGACGGAAGGCTTTTTCGGCGATGCGCAGCAATACGACCGAGTCTTTGCCGCCCGAGAACAGCAGCGCCGGATTGGCGCATTCGGCGGCGACTTCGCGCATGATGTGGATGGCTTCGGACTCCAGCCAGTCCAGGTGCCGGGCATTGAGGGCGCCGGCCGGCGCTGCATGCGCGTCGCGCTGGAGGGGGTCCGACAGGTTGTGTTCGACTGCTGTATTCATGATGTCACTTAGAAATTGGGTAGATGTCCCGGTTAAACAGGGGTGCCGTCGACCACCGGATCGGCTGGCGGGACTGTCAATGGCGAAGCCAGGGCGCCGCTCACGCCCGCCGACTTGATGCGGATGAGCTTGCCGTCGACCACATGCAGGCCGCATTCCTTCGAGTCCGGATTCTCCCACCACCAGCGACCGGCGCGCACGTCTTCACCGGGCTGTATGGCGCGGGTGCAGGGCTCGCAGCCGATCGACGGATAACCGCTGTCGTGCAGCGGGTTGTACGGCACGTCGTTGGCGCGGATGTAATCCCAGACGTCGGTCTCGGACCAGTCGGCCAGCGGGTTGAACTTGACCATGTCGTGCGCTGCATCCTGCTCCTGCACGTCGAGCCCGGCGCGGGTGGTCGACTGCGCGCGGCGCTGGCCGGTGATCCAGGCGCGGTTGCCAGCCAGTGCGCGCTTCAGGGGTTCGACCTTGCGGATGCGGCAGCATTCCTTGCGCATGTCGACGCTGTCGTAGAACGCATTCAAGCCATTGCCCGCAACGTAGGCGTCGACGGCTGCAGGGTCGGGACGAAACGGCGCGACATCGTAGCCATAGGTCTGGCGGATGGTCTCCAGCATGCCGACGGTTTCCGCATGCAGCCGCCCGGTTTCCAGCGTGAAGATGCCGATCGGCAGTTTCGACTTCAGGATCAGGTCGGTCAGCACCATGTCTTCGGCGGCCAGGCTCGACGCAAACACTGCCGGCGTGAAGTCGGCGGCGATCCGCGCCAGCGTCGCCTGCGTATCGGCCACCAGCCGGGCAAGCGCCTGCGACACCGGTGCTGCAGTCACGCTGCTCATGCCGCTGCACCCGGTCGGGCCGCCCGGCGAAACAGCGGCGTCTTCTGGTCCCAGGATGTCTGGTAGCTCTCCGAAAAATCGGTCAGCCCTTTCAGCGCATCGTGGATGTCGCGGTCCGGCCGCGTGGCGAAGGCATCGAAGCCGACCCGCTGCATGAAGAACAGCTGGTCGCGCAGCACGTCGCCGATCGCGCGCAACTCGCCCTGGTAGCCGAGGCGGCTGCGCAGGTTGAAGGCGATCGAATAGCCGCGCCCGTCGGTAAATTTCGGAAAGTCCACGGCGATGACCGGCAGGCGCCCGACCGCATCGGCAAGCGCTTCCGGCCGTGCATCGCTGGGCAGCCAGACGCCGATGTCGGTGCGGCCGGCAAGCGTTGCCTGCTGCGCCTGCCAGACGGCCAGCGGCACGAGCATGCGGCCGGCGGGCACGGCAAGCGTTGCCGCATCGTCGCCCTCGGCCAGTCGCAATACGGTCCAGTCGTCGGCCACGACCTGGCGATTCTTGATGATTTCACGCATATGCATCTTCTCCGGCGACATGCTTGTTCTTGATCGGCGCGGCGTAGACATGCTCCTTGAAAGGGGCGACGCCAACGCGCTGTACGGTCTCGATGAACGGTTCGTTTTCCATCCGGTCGCGCACGTACACCTGCAGCAGGCGCTCGATCACGGTCGGCATCTGGTGCGCCGAAAACGACGGCCCGATGATCTTGCCGATGGCGCTGTGATTGCCCTGCGCGCCGCCCAGCGAGACCTGGTACCACTCGGCGCCATCCTTGTCGACGCCGAGAATGCCGATGTTGCCGACATGATGATGACCGCAGGCGTTGATGCAGCCCGAGATGTTCAGTTCGATCTCGCCGATGTCGTGCTGGAAATCGAGATTGTCGAATTTCTCGGCAATGGCGGCGGCAATCGGAATCGACTTTGCATTGGCCAGCGAGCAGAAGTCGCCGCCCGGGCAGCAAATGATGTCGGTCAGAAGACCGATGTTCGGTGTCGCCAGCCCGCGCGCCTTGGCCAGTGCGTAGACTTCCGGCAGGTCGGCCTGCTTGACGTCGGCCAGCACCAGGTTCTGTTCATGCGTGACGCGGATTTCACCAAAGCTGAAGCGCTCGGCCAGGTCGGCGACGAAATCCATCTGCTCGGCGGTGGCGTCGCCCGGTGGGACGCCGGTTTTCTTGAGCGACAGCAGCACGATCGCATAGCCCGGCTTCTTGTGCGGCTTGACGTTGCGCCGCGTCCAGTTGCCGAAGCCGCGGTCGGCGCTCTTGCGCAGCGTGATCGCTTCATCGTCGCCGGCAAAGGTTTCATAGGCCGGCTCGGTGAAGAACGAGGCGACGCGCGCCAGTTCTTCGGTCGTCAGCGTGCTCGGACCGTCTTTCAGGTCGACCCATTCCGCCTCGACCTGGCGGCGGAATTCCTCGATGCCGATGGCCTTGACCAGGATCTTGATGCGGGCCTTGTAGATGTTGTCACGGCGGCCGTACTGGTTGTAGACCCGCATGACCGCTTCCGTATAGGTCAGCATGTGCTGCCACGGCAGGAAGTCGCAGATCACGCTGCCCAGGATCGGCGTGCGGCCCATACCGCCACCGACCATGACGCGCATGCCGATTTCGCCGGCGTCATTTTTCAGCAGGGTGAAGCCGATGTCGTGCACGGCGGTTGCCGCCCGATCCTCGGTGGCGCCGTTGTAGGCCAGCTTGAACTTGCGCGGCAGGAAGGCAAACTCCGGATGGAAGGTGCTCCACTGGCGCATGATTTCCGCATAGGGGCGCGGATCGATCAGTTCATCAGCCGCGACGCCGCAGAATTCATCGGAGGTAATGTTGCGGATGCAGTTGCCGGACGTCTGGATGGCATGCATTTCGACGGAGGCCAGGTCGGCCAGGATCTGCGGCGTTTCTTCCAGGTTGATCCAGTTGTACTGGATGTTCTGGCGCGTCGTGAAGTGGCCGTAGCCGCGGTCGTACTTGCGGGCGATGTCGGCGAACATGTGCATCTGCGTCGACGACAGCAGGCCATACGGGACGGCTACGCGCAGCATGTAGGCGTGGCGCTGCAGGTACAGGCCGTTCTGCAGGCGCAGCGGCCGGAATTCGTCCTCGGCCAGTTCGTCGCAGAGGCGGCGGCGTACCTGGTCGGCATATTGCGCAATGCGCTCGCGGACGATTGTGTGGTCGTGTTGGTCGTAACGATACATCGATGGATTCCTTAAAAAACCAGTTTCACGGCAACGGTGGTAAGCGTCAGTGCCAGCAGGCCGCGCAAGAATTTTTCCGGTACGCGGCGTGCTGCCAGCGAGCCGATCGTGATGCCGGGCAGGGAGCCGATCAGCAAGGTGCCGAGCAGTTCCCAGTTGATCGAACCCAGCCACCAGTGGCCGAACGCGGCAATCGCCGTCAGCGGCACGGCATAGGCGATGTCGGTGCCGGCGATCTCGGCCGGCGCCAGCTTCGGATAGAGCAGCACCAGCAGCGTGGCGCCGACCGCTCCGGCGCCGATCGATGAAATCGTCACCAGCGCCCCCAGCAGTATACCCGAGACGACTGTTGCAACCGCCAGCGCCGTGCCGTGCAGATGTTTTTCAGGATGGGCGGTAAGCCAGGCCTGCATGCGGCCCCGGAACAGCAGGGCAATGACGGTCAGCGCCACCGAGCCGGCGATCGAATAGCGGATGATCTGGCCGATTTCGGGGTTCAGGGCGCCGAACTGCTTCAGCGCCAGCGTCGCCACGATAGCCGCGGGCAGCGCGCCGATGCACAAGAGGCGCACGATGTTCCAGTGCACGGTGCCGCGGTAGCGGTGGGCGACGGTACCGGCGACCTTGGTCACCGAAGCGAAGGCCAGGTCGGTGCCGACCGCGACTCCAGGCACGACATTGAAGAGCAGCGTCAGCAGCGGCGTCATCAGCGAGCCGCCGCCGACGCCGGTCATGCCGACGAGTAAACCAACCGCGAA
>JANXSS010000199.1 GCA_025356535.1 Herminiimonas sp. | reverse complement strand
GCGCCGCCGCCGAGCCGGCCAGGAGCGCAAGCGCCGCGCTCACGCCTGCGACGCCAACGCCGCGCCCGCGCCGTCCACGCGGCAGCGGGCGCACGGCCGAAACCGCAAGCGCAGCGGCCGGCGCGGCCAGCGTCGAGCAGCACACGCCGGCGTCGCTGTTGCCAGCCCCGCCGGTGGCGGAAGTGCGCGACTGCGATGTCTGCCCGGTACTGGTTGCGCTGCCACGTGGCGGTTTTACCATGGGCAGCAATGTCGACGACCCGAGCGAACGTCCGGCATTTCATGTATCCATCAGTACCGCTTTTGCAATCGGCAAGTATGAAGTCACGGTCGAGCAATGGAATGTCTGCGTTGCCAACGGCGGCTGTCCGCAGACCAGCAGCGACACCGGTCGCGCACCCAATACGCCGGCGCGCGACATCAGCTGGGATGACGCCCGTCTCTACACTGCCTGGCTGTCGAAAGTAACCGGCAAGGCCTACCGCCTGCCCAGCGAAGCCGAATGGGAGTACGCAGCCCGCGGCAGCACCACCACCCGCTTCTGGTGGGGCGATCAGATGGCTACCGGCAAGGCAAACTGCAAGGAATGCGGCGAACCCTGGCAAGCCGATGCGCCGGCAGCCGTCGGCTCCTTTGCCGCGAATCCCTTCGGCCTGTTCGACATGAACGGCAGCGTCTGGGAATGGGTCAGCGATTGCTGGCACAACTCGTATCAGCGCGCACCTTCCGATGGGCGTTCCTGGGAAGAGCCGGACTGCCAGGTGCGGGTACTGCGCGGCGGCTCCTGGCGCCAGGGCGCATCCTACATGCCGTCGTCGACGCGCTTCAAGTACGACGCCAGCGTCCGGCAGTCGCAGAACGGCTTCCGGGTTGCACGCAGCACGGAATAGTGGGCGCAATAGTGGGCGTAATTGCCGCCGCGCCGTTTCCAGTTCGGCGCCAGAGCAGGTTTCACAATGGCATACGCGCGCTAGGCATCGCCTCAAACCACATTGCGGCGTTGCAGCGCGCCTGTGTGGCCCGCCACAAGGCATTTCCTGAGCCATGCACTGCGGCCCGATTCGGTATGCTCGATACGCATCACGCATAAAGCATAAAACATTCAACTTCAGCCCTAGTTTTTCGGCCTGGTCGTGATCTGGACGAAATCGACCGCGACCCGCTCGGCGCCGTAGCGGGTGGTCATCTGCTGCAACTGCTTTTTCAATGCGCGCAGGTAGTCGCGCGCATTTTCGTTTTCGGGACGCAGGCCTGTAAAGAGCGGCTCGGGCGTCGTGGTGAGCACGATCAGCTCGCTGCCGAACGGCCTGGAGATGATCCAGTTGCCCAGGCCGCCGATCGTGGCCCGGTAGGACGGCGGCGCCTGGTTGTCGCGCGCACGAACGCTCAGCAGCAGGTGGACCACACCGCCGTCGAGCACGTAATAATCCACATGCACCCAGCTGTCGTAGGCCGGCGTTGCCAGGTCCAGTACCAGGGGCTCGCCCTCGACCATCTGGCCAGCGGCGGCGCGGGTGCGAATCGAGGCGCCGGACAGGCGGCTCCTGGCCCAGAAAGGCGCCAGCAGATCGACCATGTCGCATTCCCGATCGGCTACCTGCTGCACGTCGAGGTTGACGGTTTCGACGCCGGGAATTTTCAACAGCGTGGCCTTCAGGCTGGCCGCGCCGTACTTCTGCGACAGGAAGCCCTTGACATCGATGGCGCCCTCCCGGGTCGATGCCGCCAGCGCCGAGCAGGGTACTTTCGCCAGTACCGGCGCAATCGCCTTGAAATTGATCGGCTGCCTGCCCGGCTTTGCAGGGCCGACCGCCCCGCCGGATGCCGGCTGCGCCACGCCTGCGGCCACTTCGGGCGGCGTCGCACCCTCTGCCGGATGGGTGCTGCGGTAATGGAAGGCTGCCGTTGCTGCGATCGCCGTGCAGACCGCAGCGCCGGCCGCCAGCGCCAGGCGCATGCCGGCGCTGCCGTCGCCGCTGATGGCGGCAAGAAACTGCGCCACCGACGGCGTGCGCGCCTCCCGCTCGAAGCACAGTGCGCAACGCAGCGCGCGCCGCTGCCGCCGGCCGAGGCCCTTGGGGCGCAGCGGCTTCATGCCGATGCCGCGCGCCTGCGTGGCCGACATGCGATCGAAGGGATGACGCCCGGTCAGGAGTTCATAGGTGATGCAGGCCAGTGCGTAGATGTCGTCGCGCGGATCGGGTTCGCGATGTTCCAGCATTTCCGGACTGGCATAGGCTGGCGTGAGGCCACCCAGGCTGCCGGCATCGAAGACGGTGGCTTCATTGTCTTCCTCGGGCTTCTGGAACACCCGGGCGATGCCGAAATCGATGACCTTGACGGCGCCGCGGTCGGTCAGGAAAACGTTCGCCGGCTTCAGGTCGCAGTGGACGAAGCCGCGCTGATGGGCATAGGCCAGGGCGTTGGCCATGCCGCTGACGATGGGCAGTGCCTTCTGCGGCGCCATGCCGGTGAATTCCGGCGCCCGCAACACCCGGCTCAGGGGCTGCCCGACCAGGTATTCCATGGTCAGATAGACCATCGAGCCGTCGCGGTCGAAGTCGTAGACCGCAACGATGTTCGGATGGGCGAGCGCCTGCGCCTTGCGTGCCTCCCGTTGCAGGGCGATCAGCGACTTCGGATGCCCGCGGAACTGCACGTTGAGCACCTTGATGGCGATGTACGGCTTGCGATCCGACGCTTCGAGCTTGCGCAGGTCGAGCGCCTTGTAGACCGTGCCCATGCCGCCGAAGCCGATGCATTCTTCCAGCACGAAGCGGCCGTTGAGCGTATCGCCGACGCCCTTCATGCGCTCGAGTTCGGGTATGCCGGTCTCGTCGAACTGCGGCGGCGCCGCAGCGGTGGTGGCAGTCGTGGCCGTGGCGGAGGTCCTGCCGGCATTACCCGCGGTCGAAGGCGCGCCGCCTTGACTGCCGGTTGCCGCAGGCGGCTGTGGCGGCAAGGTCGGCAGGGTCGGTTGCGTGACCGCACTCGCTGCCTGCGCGCCGTCTGCATGCATTGGCACGTCGCTGCGCCGCGGTGCGGCCGGCAGGACCGGTTCGCGCCGGTTGCTGCGTGCACCCTGCTTCGTTTTGGTTTTATCGCTGCTCATGCTGTTGCCGGCGTCGTCACGCCGAATGCATCTCCATCAGATTCACCCTGCCAGTGGGAAGCGGATGTCCATCTATCACTGTAGGACGGTGACGATTGGGCAAGTTGATCTATCCGATGCTATGCGCTGATAGTCAGAATGTGGTTGCGACGACGCCACGCATGAAGCGTATTTTCGACGGTCGCAGGCATGCAGACGAAGCCGGATGACGGCGAGCGCATGCGATGTTGGCTCGCATAAAACAGTCGCAAAAATCATGTCTGTTTTAAACAAACATATTTTTATTTCTCCAACTTTTAAAACAATTTCTCTTCCAGCATGTATATCGCCAAGCACATGATTTAAAAAAGATTTTAAAGAATGAAGAAGCGCCGGCCCGACAATTCAAACACCTGGCACGGCGCATGCTCTAGTGTCTATCGAGCGCAACCGAAAACTGCTCAACCCGAATCAGCCGATTCATACCCTTAACCACTTTAGGAGAAACAACATGACGAACCTCACCATCACCAACCTGTCCATCACTGCAGAACTCGATCGCAAGGCAATGTCTGCCGTTCGCGGCGGCATGATGAAAGGCGGCTACAGCTACCTGCCAGCATTCAACAGCGCCAAGCATGACTTTTCATTTACGGCAACGCAACTGACGTCGCAGGAACAGAACAACATCAACGAGACCGGCAACAATGCGGCCTTCGTCAGCGGCATCAGTTCGACTTTCAAGCCGAACCAGTCGTCGACTTCCAGCATCAGCTTCTGATCCACAGGCCAGGCGAAAGCATTTAAAGCAACTTGCAGGTTCATCCTGACGAATCAACCGCACTTTAAAATCGATCAATCCACGCACTTATCTTTTTAGGAGAATCATCATGAAAACACTGACCATCAACGACCTGTCCGTTACCCAGGAACTCGACGCCGGCGCAATGCGCGCCGTTCGCGGCGGCACCTTCAAGGGCGGCTCCTGCTATGCGCTGCCGGACTTCAATGCATCGAAACATGATTTTACGTTCAGCGCCGAACAACTGACGTCCCAGAAGCAGGACAACATGAATTTAACTGGCAACAATGTTGCATTCGCTGCCGACATTCACTCGACCTTCAAGCCTTCGCAGTCGAGCAGCACGAGCATCAGCTTCTGAGGAAGCAGCAAGGATGGCAGAGCGCCTGGCAAAGGCCGCCCGCGTGGCGCCTTTGCCAGACCGGCCAGCGCCATTAGGACAGATCGACTTACCCACACAGAAGGAGAAACACCATGTCAACAATTACCATTGCAAACCTGGCACAGGACAGTTCGCTCGACCGCGACGCCCGGTGCGCGATCCATGGCGGCGGTGGCGGCAATTCGTGGCTGGCCGGCCTCGGCCCGCTTGCGAACGTCAACGTCGATGTCGGCGTCAGCCAGACCATCACGCAACTGCAGAAGGTCGATGTCAACACGCTCAACAACGTCGGCTCGATCGGCCCCGGCTTCGGTCCGCTGCGCATGAACGTGAGTCCGATGCAGCTGGCAAATGTTGCTGCAGTGTTTTAAGGCCGCATCCCGGCCATGGCAGCATCCTTCCCGGCTTGCGTGACCGTGTCAGGCACGCAGGGAAGGATGCCGTTACGGTAGCTGTTTTTTGAAATGACAAGCCTTGATCGTCTTGTGCCCATTGCCTCGTCCAACCGTAATCCATTGACCGGAGTGCCATCATGTCCACCATCCGCATCGCCGACCTGCCTTCGAACCGCACGCTCGACCGCACCGCGATGACCCGCCTGCGCGGCGCAGGCGGCAGCGGCGGCTGGGTGGCCGGCTGGATCATTCCGTTTTCGGGCGTGGCGTCCGTGAGTTCCAATGGCGGCAATACCTTGGCGGTTTCAAGTACCAAGTGCAACACTGGGTTAATGAACTGAATCGGGTTGAAGCTGTAACCGTTGAATGTGTTCAG
>JANXSS010000181.1 GCA_025356535.1 Herminiimonas sp. | reverse complement strand
CCCGACAAAACCCGTGGCGCCAGTCAGTAGAATTGCTGGCTACCTCAACGGATTGCGAGACACCCCTTGAAACAATTGACAGGCAGTATCGTTGCGCTAGTCACGCCGATGCATGACGACGGCAGCGTCGATTACCCTGCGCTGCGCCGGCTGATCGACTGGCATATCGACGAAGGCACCGATTGCCTCGGTGTCGTCGGCACCACCGGCGAATCGCCAACGGTCGACGTCGAAGAGCATTGCGAAATCATTCGCGTCTCGGTCGATCAAGCCCGTGGCCGCGTTCCGGTCATGGCAGGTTGCGGCGCGAACTCCACGAAAGAGGCTATCGAGTTGGCCCGGTTTGCAAAAGGCGTCGGCGCCGATACGCAACTCCAGGTCGTGCCGTACTACAACAAGCCGACGCAGGAAGGCCAGTACCAGCACTTCAAGGCGATTGCCGAAGCGGTCGGCGACTTGCCGATCGTGCTCTACAACGTGCCGGGTCGCAGCGTGGCCGATATGGCCCACGACACCGTGCTGCGCCTGGCGCAGGTGCCGGGCATCATTGGCATCAAGGAAGCGACCGGCAACATCGAGCGGGCCCAGTGGCTGATTCGTGATTTGCCAAAAAGCTTCGCCGTTTACTCCGGCGACGATCCGAGCGCCGTGGCCTTGATGCTGTGTGGCGGGCAAGGCAACATCAGCGTGACGGCCAACGTGGCGCCTCGCAAGATGCACGAATTGTGCGTGGCAGCGCTGGCCGGCGATGTCAAGACTGCCATGCGCATCCAGTTCGAACTGATGCCGCTGCACCGTCACCTGTTTGCCGAACCCAACCCGATTCCCTTGAAATGGGCCATGGCGCGCATGGGCCTGTGTGGCGGGACCTTGCGCTTGCCCCTGACCGAACTGTCCGAGTCACAGCAACCCGTAGTCGAGGCTGCCTTGCGTGCCACCGGTTTGCTTACGGCCTGACGCCGCCAATTCACTTCTGCATGGCAGAACGACTGGTCGCAACCTTTTGCAGCCAGGCCGATCACACCATCCTGCTTAACGCAACCCATTGACCGAACCGATCCAAGGAAGACGAAGTTGAAACCGATCTTGAGATATGCCCTGTTGACCCTTGTCGTCAGCCTGACCGCCTGCTCCGTGCTCCAAAGCGACAAAATCGACTACAAGAGCGCCGGCAAGGCGCCCAGCCTGGAAATACCGCCCGACCTGACGCAGCTGTCGCGCGACAGCCGCTACGGCACGACCGGCGGCGCGGTCACGGCCAACAGTTATCAGGCAGGCGCGGGTAATGTTCCCAGCATTCCGACAGCCGTCAGTACGCTTGGCGATGTCCGGATGGAACGCTCCGGTTCGCAACGCTGGATCGTGATCAAGCGGCCGGCCGAGCAACTGTGGGAACCGGTTCGCGATTTCTGGCTGGAGAACGGATTCCTGTTGACGCTTGACCAGCGCAACCTGGGTATTCTGGAAACCGACTGGGCGGAGAATCGCGCCAAATTGCCGCAGGACGTCATCCGCGGCACATTGGGCAAGTTCATCGACTCGGCATATTCGACTGGTGAGCTCGACAAGTTCCGCACCCGTCTGGAGCGCGGGCCAGACGGCTCGACCGAAATCTATATCAGCCATCGCGGCATGGCAGAAATCTACAGCACCAGCCAGAAAGACCAGACCGCGTGGCAACCTCGCCCCGTCGACCCGGAGCTTGAGGCCGAATTTCTCCGGCGCCTGATGGTCAAGCTCGGTGCGTCGCAGGAGCAGTCGAAACTCCTGGTTGCTGCCGGAGCGCCGGTTCAGACTTCGCGCGTCGCCAGTGTGGATGGCCAGCCGGTCGTGCAGATCAGCGAAGGGTTCGAGCGCGCGTGGCGCCGTGTCGGGCTGGCGCTCGACCGTACCGGCTTCACCGTCGAAGACCGTGACCGGGCACAAGGCATCTATTTCGTGCGCTACGTCTCGCCGAATCCGGACAAGAAAGAGCCGGGCCTGTTTGCCAAGATCATCACGCTGGGCCAGGCCGGCAAGGCTGAAGCACCTCTCAAGTACCGCATCCTGGTCAAGAGCCAAGGCGAAGGCAGTACGGTGTCGGTGCGCAACGAGGCCGGCGCACCGGAAACCTCTGCCAACGCGCAGCGCATCGTCCAGGTGATTGCCGACGATCTGAAGTAAAGGGCTGGGCGATGCTGCGGTTCCGTAGTCTGGGCAGCGGCAGCACCGGCAATGCCACCGTGGTCGAGTCGACCAGCGGTGGTCGCACCACCCGCCTGATGGTCGATTGCGGGTTCGGTGCCAGGCAGCTCGATGCCCGGCTGGACAGTGCCGGGCTCAAGGTCACCGACCTCGACGCAATTTTCATCACGCACGAGCATGGCGACCACATCGGTTGTGTGCATACCGTGTCGGTGCGTCATCGGATTCCCGTCTGGATGAGCGAAGGCACCTGGCTGGCAACCGGCGGGCGTGACTTCGAGGGCCAGTTGCAGTTCGCGCGGGACGGCGCCCACATCGACATTGACAATCTGCGCATCGAGCCGTTCACCGTGCCGCACGATGCACGCGAGCCATTGCAACTCACGTGTGGCGACGGCGCGCGGCGCCTGGGCATCCTGACCGACCTGGGGCACGCAACGCCTTATGTGCTGGCCCAGCTCGACAACCTGCACGCGCTATTGCTCGAATCGAATCACGACAGCGACCTGCTGATGAACTCGGCCTATCCGGCGTTTTTGAAGCAACGGGTGGGTGGCCAGTACGGCCACCTTTCCAATGCGGCGGCCGCAGCCATTGCCAGCACGGTTCACCATGATGGCCTGCGCCACGTGGTCGCTGCCCACCTGAGCGAACAAAACAATCGGCCTGAGCTGGTTCAACTGGCCCTGGCAGCGGCGCTGGGATGCTCCGCAGGCGAAGTGCTGACCGCCACCGCTGCGCACGGCTCGCCCTGGCTGGACGTCTGAAACCGGCGTAAAAATGCAAAAAGCCGCCCGGAGGCGGCCTTCTGATCGAGATTCGATGCTGGTTTACTTGGGCGCAGAGCTTGCGGCCATAGGTTCCGATGCAGCAGGCATTGGTGCCATTGCAGCTGGCGCCGCCTCCGGCGTAGCAGGTGCAGCTGCCGGCGGCGTCACGACCACAGGGGCCGGGGTCACGACGACAGGGGCCGCTTCTTCCTTTTTTGTGCAGGCAGAAAGCGCAGCAACAAAAACCAACGATGCGATCAGGAGAGACTTCTTCATTGCAATTCCTTTAGAAAAATGAGCTGAACCTGAAAATTATAGGCTGGCACCCTGACAGTGCTTTGGAGGCCCCGGGATTTGCGGCATTGGCTTACATCTGGTGGCGAGCGATCACGCTGCGTGCGCCCAACCGGCATCGCACCAATCCTCCAACAATTCACGCGCCCCTGCAGACGCACCAGTGAGCTGGCGGGCGTCCAGCGAACGCTGGTCGGCCAACAGGCGCATCAGCGTTGCATCGCGTCCGGCAGCCCTGAAACTTTCGCCATTGATGTAGAGATGCGCCTCGTCGTAAAGCATGCGGGTGCCCCGGTCGAGCATCAGGCTGCGCCAGACGGCAGGCAATTCGGTGGGCTCGAAGCGCACCAGTGGTTTGGGTTCGGTCAAGGATTCGCCGAGGGCGCGGTCGATGATGGTCGGGTCGCGCAAGGCAGCCTGCACTGCTTGCGCGGCAAAGGCCTGCAACGCGCCTGGTATGGCCCCGGGGGCGGCAACCGGCCCTTGCAGGGG
>JANXSS010000158.1 GCA_025356535.1 Herminiimonas sp. | reverse complement strand
CATCAACGTCTTTGTCGAGATCGGGCCGCATCCGGTCTTGCGCAGTTATCTCAACACCTGCCTGAAAGAGAACGGCATTGCCGGCAAGGTCATCGGCACCCTCAACCGCAACGACGACCTGCCACAGCGCATCCTCGACGCCTGCGGCCAGGTCATGCTCTCCGGCGCCAGCGTCGAATGGTCGTCGCTGTTCCCGTGGACCGGACAGTTCCTCGACCTGCCGCACTACAGTTGGCAGCGCGAAGCCTGCTGGCATCCGGTCACGGCAGAGTCGGGCGGGCTGCTCTATCGCATCGATGCGCATCCGCTGCTGGGCCATGCGCTGGCCCATCATGAGCTGACCTGGGAGTCGCCGCTCGATACGCAACGCGCGCCGATGCTGGCCGACCATGTGGTGGGCGACGCGACCGTGTTTCCGGGCACCGGTTTCGTGGAACTGGCGCTCGCCGCCGGGCTGTTGTGGCACCCCGGTGCCGTGGTCGAGGTGGAAGACCTGGAGATACGCTCGCCCCTGCTTCTGGGCAGCGAGCACGCAAAGATCGTGCGCTTTGCCATCGCCGCGCATGACGGCAGCTTCACGGTCACCGGGCGTGAACTGGGCAGCAGCGAAGCGCCTGTCTTGCATGCGGTCGGGCGACTGCTGACCCAGCCGACCGACATCCTGCTGGGGCAGGCGCAGTTCGAGATACCGGCCCGGCACATCGATTTCACCGGCGCCACGCACGGCATCCTGACGCTGGGCGCGGGCCTCAATTACGGTCCCGCCTTCCAGGCCATCGAACATGGCTGGATCGACGGCGACACGGTGTGCGCCGCCCTGGTGGTGCCGCCGGCGATCGCCGAGGACCTGCCCGCCTATCACCTGCATCCGGCACTGCTCGACTGTGCCCTGCAGCTGATCATCCAGCTGGTCAAGGACGACCTCGCCATGCATGCCGACACGACCTTCGTGCCGACCATGGTGGGCCGCATCGCTTTGCGCAAAGGCGCACCGCAGCCGCGTTATGCAAGGGTGACCCTGCTCAACAAGGGTCCGCATTCGATGTTTGCGGATGTGACGATCTTCGATGCCGACGGCGCGGCGATCGCGGTTCTGCAGGGCGTGCGCTTTCGCAGCATCCGCCTGCAAAGCGGTGAAGTCGATCACCTGCGGTTCCTCGAGTACCGCTGCATTGCAAAGCCGCTGACGATTGCCGCAGCACCCGGATTGCATGAATTGGTCAAGCGGGCGCTGTCGGCCGCCATCGAGGACGGCAGGGCACGCAGCGATTGCCTGCGCTTTTCCGAAGAAGTCGATCCGCTGCTCGATGGCCTGTCGAGCCGCTTCAGCCTGGCTGCCCTCGGCGCGATCGAGCGCCAGCACCTGGCAGCCGTGGCCTCGGGCACGCGGGCGTCGCACTTTGCCCGGCATCTGCTGTCGGTCATCAGCGAGGATGGCTTGGTCGAGACCACGCCAGACGGCCGCATGACGCCTTCGGCCGATGCCGAGGAAGAAACCGCCGAAGACATCTGGAAAGGCCTGGTCGCCGAATATCCCGACTACTTTCACCTGATCCATGCGGTCGGTCGCATCGGCCTGCATTTGCCCGACCTGCTCGCCGGCGAAACAAATCTTGCCGACGCCCTGCCCCAGGAAGCGACGCTGGCTTCGCTGTCGCGCCACGTGCTCGGTGCGGCCGGCCGGTTCGCGGTTGCCCGCGCCGCCGGCGCCATCGTCACCGCTGCCATGCAGTCGCTGGCACCCCAGCAGCGCCTGCGCATCCTGGAAATCAGCGAGGGCGGACCGTCCTTCATCGAGGATATCGGCACCCTGCTCGACTTCGACCGCGCCGATTACGTCTATGCCAGCACGGTCTCGCGTGCGCTCGAAGAAGCCGACCGGCTGCGCGAACTGTATCCGGCGCTGTCGCTGGAGCCGCTGGCCGAAGCCGGCACGGCGGCTGCACGCGACATGCAGCTGGTCTTTCTGACGCTCGACTTTGCCGACGTTCATGACGCGCTGCGGGCATTGCAGCGGGCCCGCGATGCACTGGTGGCCGGCGGCTCGCTGCTGGTGCTGTCGCAGCATCCGTCGCGCTGGATGGATTTCGTGCTCGGCCAGACACCGGCCTGGTGGTCGCTCTCCGACGACGGCCGCGCCATGTCGCGCCAGCAGCCGCCGGCCTTCTGGCAGCACCAGATGGCCGAATGCGGTTTCCAGGCGGCGGGCCTGCACGAATTCTCGCCGGACGCGCACTCCGGCGCCTATTTCCTGCTGGCGCGGCGGGAAGCAATACCGGTGGCGGCCAGCGCCCCTGCAGACGTGACTGCAGCGACTGCGGCCGATGGCAGCCACAGCGGGCAGCACTGGCTGCTTCTGGCCGACACCAGCGGCACCGGCCTGGACCTGGCGCGCAAGCTCTCGCGCCACCTGCAGCAGCGCAACGACAGGGTGACGATTTCGGAAGCCGCCGATGCGCTGCAGATGACGCAGGTGTTGACGGAAATGCGCGCGGCGATTGCCGCGCCGTCGGCCTCAGGCGTCCCGGGCAAGCTGGCCGGCGTGGTGTTCCTGAATGGCCTGGGCCTGCATTTGCGCGACGATGCGCCGGCAATCCTGCGCCGGCAGACGCAACGCTGCGCCCAGACCGCGGCGCTGATGCAGGCCTGCGAGAGCACCGGCACGGCCACCACCGTCTGGATCGTGACGGGGCGCGGCGCGCCGGAGATGATACCGGCCGACGCCACGTCAACCGACGCGGATGCGCTTGGCATGGGCGTCGGTTTCGCCGATGCGGCGCTGTGGGGATTTGGCCGCACCCTGATGAATGAAGCGGCCGATTGCGACATCCGCTTGGTCGACCTGCGCGACCCGGCTGCGACCACGATTGCCGCCGCCGCACTGGTGCTGGAGCTGCAAAAGCCCGATGCCGAGCAGGAAGTCATCCTGGGTGCGGGCGGTGCGCGGTTCGTGCCGCGCCTGCAGTTGCGCGAACGGCCGGACACCCGCCTGCCCCTGCGTGGCAACCCCGGCGGCGACGCAATCCGCCTCGGCTTTCCCTTTCCCGGTCAATTGCGCAACCTGCAGTGGGAAGCGTTTGCCAATGCTGCGCCGAAGGACGACGAACTCGAAGTCGAGGTGCATGCAACGGGCCTCAATTTCCGCGACGTCATGTATGCACTGGGCCTGCTGTCGGACGAGGCGGTCGAAAACGGTTTTGCGGGGCCGACGCTGGGCCTGGAATTCTCCGGCATCGTCAAGCGTGCCGGCAAGGGCACGACCGGCTATGCGCGGGGCGACCTGGTGGTCGGCTTCGGGCCGTCGAGCTTCGGCGACCGGGTGATGACGAAGGTGACGGCGGTGTCGCACATACCGAACGGCATGACGTTCGAGGCGGCGGCAACCATACCGAGCGCCTTCTTTACCGTCTACTACGCGCTGCATTACCTGGCGCGCCTGACCGCCGGCGAGAAGGTGCTGATCCATGGCGCCGCCGGCGGTGTCGGCATTGCCGCCATCCAGATGGCGCAGTGGTGCGGCGCCGAGATCTATGCCACCGCCGGCTCTGACGAAAAGCGCGATTTCCTGCGCCTGCTCGGTGTCAAGCACATCTTCGATTCGCGCTCGTTCCACTTCGCCGACGAGATCCTGCAAGTCACCGGCGGCAAAGGTGTGGACGTGGTGCTCAACTCGCTGGCAGGCGAAGCGATCAATCGCAACTTCCGCGTGCTCAAACCGTTCGGACGCTTCCTGGAGCTGGGCAAGCGGGACTTCTACGAGAACACGAAAGTCGGCCTGCGCCCGTTTCGCAACAACATCAGCTACTTCGGCATCGATGCCGATCAGCTCATGGTCGAGCGCCCCGAATTCACCCGCCAGCTTTTCGGCGAAATGATGGCGTTGTTCAGCCAGGGCGTGCTCTCGCCGCTGCCGTATCAGGCCTTCGAAGCCAACCAGGTCATCGATGCCTTCCGCTACATGCAGCAGGCAAAGCAGATCGGCAAGGTCGTCATCACCTACCGCCACGGTATCGGCGCCGTTGCGGTACATAACAGCAATCCGGCACGCCGGCTTGCCCTGCCGGCGCAGGCAACCTACCTGGTCACGGGTGGCCTGTCCGGATTCGGGCTGAAGACGGCGGAGCGCCTGGCCAGCCTGGGCGCCCGCAACCTGCTGCTGATCAGCCGCAGCGGCAGCGGCACCGACGAGGCCCAGGAGGCGATCGATGCCATGCGCGCTGCCGGCGTACACATCGTCGCCCATGCCTGCGACGTCACGGACAAGGCAGCGTTGGCAGCCCTGTTTGCCGATGCAGCGACGACGCTGCCGCCGATTCGCGGCGTCGTCCATGCGGCAATGGTGATCGACGACGGCCTGATCCGCAATACCAGCGCCGAGCAGATCCGCCGCGTGCTGGCGCCGAAAATCCTTGGCGCACTGCACCTGCATGAAATGACGCAGGCGCTGCCGCTCGACTTTTACGTGCTGTATTCTTCGGGCACGACCTTGTTCGGCAATCCGGGGCAATCGAATTATGTCGCTGCCAACAGCTGGCTGGAAGCCCATGCCAGGGCGCGCCGGGCCGCCGGGTTGCCTGCGACCTGCGTGCGCTGGGGCGCAATCGACGACGTCGGTTTCCTGGCACGCAACCAGAAGGTAAAGGAAGCGCTGCAGTCGCGCATGGGCGGACGGGCACTGTCGTCGGCGGTCGCACTCGACGCCCTGGAGGCGCTGATTTTGACCGGACGATCGGGTGAAGGCGTGCTCGAAATCGACTGGCGCGCGCTCAGCAAATTCCTGCCGTCGGCGGGTACGCCGAAATTCAGCGAACTGGCGCGGGGCGCAGGCGCCTCCGACAACGACGATGAACGCCCGGGCGACCTGAAACGGATGCTCGACGATCTGCCGGACGATCAGATCCTGCAGAATTTCGGCGAGATGCTGCAGTTCGAAGTCGGTGAGATCCTGCGCGTGTCGCCGGACAAGATCGACCCGGCCCGATCGCTCTACGACATGGGTCTGGATTCCCTCATGGGACTGGAACTGGTCATGGCGCTGGAAGCGCGCTTCGGCATCCGGCTGCCGGTGATGGCGCTGAGCGAGAGCCAGAGCATCGCCAAGCTTGCCGAACGCATCCTGGCGCTCATGCGCGGCGCCGCCGATTCCGATTCTGGGTCGTCGGTACTGACACAGGTCCAGCAAGTGGTGGCCATGCATGCGGCCGACGAGACCTCGGACTCGGTGGCCGCCTTTGTCGATGAAATTCACGCAGCACCCGCAGAAAAGCGCAACCGGATGATTCACTGACATGGCCTTAAAGACGCTGATCAAGAACAAGCTGATCCATCAATCCCTGGAGCGGCGACTGCGCAAGGTGGAAGAGGAAGCCGCCGCGCCGCGGGTGTCGCTGGCCGCCGTTCGCACCGGTCCCAGCCATGCCGACAACAGCGGCTACGCCAGCAGCATCCCGGAGCAGTTCTACCGCTTCGCGCTGCATCCGGGCTACCAGCAGCTGCGCATCATGAACGACGGCGCAGCCCGCCTGGGACTGCCCAGTCCCTTCTTCAAGGTGCACGAGGGAACGGCTGGCGCGCATACCCAGATCGGCGACGCCACCTACCTGAATTATTCGAGCTACAACTACCTTGGCCTGTCGGGCGACGCGCGAATCAACGACGCGGCAAAAGCGGCGGTCGACCGCTACGGCACCTCGGTGTCGGCCAGCCGGCTGGTCTCCGGCGAGCGGCCGATCCACCGCCAGCTGGAACAGGCGATTGCGCGCTTTCATGACTGCGAGGATGCGATCGTCTTCGTCAGCGGTCATGCAACCAATGTCACCACCATCGGTTATCTGTTCGGTCCGCGCGACCTGATCCTGCATGACGAGCTGGTGCACAACAGCGCCATGCAGGGCATCGCGCTATCGGGCGCCAAGCGCATGCCGTTTCCGCACAACGACTGGGCCGCGCTCGACACCATCCTCGGCCAGCAGCGCCAGGCATTCGAGCGGGTTCTGATCGTCGTCGAAGGCATCTACAGCATGGACGGCGACTATCCGGACCTGCCGCGCTTCATCGACATCAAGCAACGCCACCGCGCCTTCCTGATGATCGACGAGGCGCATTCGATCGGCGTCATGGGCCAGACCGGCCATGGCATTCGCGAACACTTCAATATTGCTGCCACCGATGTCGACATCTGGATGGGCACGCTTTCCAAGTCGCTCGCCGGTTGCGGCGGCTACATCGCCGGTGAGACGGCGCTGATCGAGCACCTGAAGTTTCTGGCGCCCGGCTTTCTGTACAGCGTCGGCATGTCGCCCGCGATTGCCGCCGCCTCGCTCGAAGCGCTGGCCTGCATCGAGCGCGAGCCGGAGCGGGTGACCGCGCTGCAGCAGCGCGGGCGGCTGTTTCTCGAACACGCCCGGCGTGCCGGCATCGACACCGGCGGCAGCGTCGGCCTGGCCGTCATACCGGCCATCGTCGGCAGTTCGCTGCAAGCGGTGCGCCTGTCGGCGGCGATGTTCAAGCGCGGCATCAACGTGCAGCCGATCATCTATCCGGCAGTGCCCGAGAAAGCGGCACGGCTGCGGTTTTTCATCTCATCGGAGCATACCGAGGCCGACATCATCAAGACGGTGGCGGTGCTGGCAGAGGAATTGCGGGCGATCCGGTAACGTCGCCAGGCGATCGAAAGTCATGGTGTGCTGCGGGCATACCCAATTCATGGCATCTGTTTCAATTCCATAAAAAGTGCTTTGTGGTTTCAACAACGGAAGCGTAGAGTCTCGAGGCAATAATTCTTTCCTGCAAAAGCAGGAGCCTGCCCCTATTCTCACGGAGACCTCATGTATTCGAAAACCATAACCAAAAGCAAACTTGCCGCAGGCATGATCGGCATTCTGATGGCAGGCGGCCTGATCGGGACTGCAGCTGCCGGGCAGATATCCGGCACATACATCGTGACATATGAAACAAGGTGCGCGCTGAGTCCGGTCCGCAGTACCCCGACGCCAGCCTATTTCTCATTCAGCACGGCAGATGGCACGGCTAACGGCTACGTCCAGACGCCGCCCGGCACGGATTACGCGACTGCCAATACCAACGTCCGGTATGAACACAAAACTGGAAAATCCCAGCTGAAAGTCAATTCGACGAACTTTACAATCACCGACAGCTTCGGCGCTTATCACAATATGGCCCTGTACGGCACCTCACCGGCATCGGTTTCAGCTTTCGGCACTTACACCGGCAGCGGCACATACGTCGACGGAACGAACGTCATCGAAACCAGTGTTACCAGTACATCGGTAGGCGCAGACGGTGTCAGCATGATCACTACCGACAACATCAAGCAGCGTCTTCGCACCGATGACAGCGGCGTGACGATCTACAATATTATCGGACGGGGAACGATCAGACTGCAGCACAACACGACTGCAAACACTTACCGCGATGAGCACTGCGCAGGCATGCTGCTGGGTCACCGTGTCTCGACGTCGTTCTGATAGCCGACCTGTCGCACGAAGGCTGAAATTGCACTAACCTTGAGAAACGTCGGACTGCGCCGGAAGCTCCAGTGAAGCCGACGATTTTCCTTATACTTGCGCTTGACGCCGCGCCGTACGCGACGCAAACGCCCATCCGCGCCAGCGCTCTGCTTTCTGCCATAAAATGACTACGATGCCGGATTCACACGCCCGGGCAGCGGCAGGCACACGACTTTCCTCCATCTAATCATGTTCAATATCGACTGGCTGCATGAACCGAGCCGCGCCGAAACGCGCATCCTCTTTGCCCGTCACGGCCAATACCTTTGCAACTTGAACGACACCTGCAACTGCGAGCCAGGTACGCCATACGACCTGACAGACACCGGTCGGGAGCAGGCGCTGGCACTGGGCGAAAGCCTGCGTGGCGAAGGTATCGAATTGATCATCAGCTCCGCCTTCGTGCGTGCGCGTCAAACCGCCTGGCTTGCCAATCAGGCACTCGGCCTGCCAATTGTCGTCAACAGCTTGGCAAATGAAAACCGGGTCGGCAGCGCGCTTGAAGGCCGCACCAACGCAGAATTCCAGGCAATGATCCGCCCCGACCCGGAAAATACGGCGGCCATCGATGGCGAGAGTTTCGTCGACATGAAGGCACGCATCCACCGTCTGATGCTGGAATTGCAGCGTGGCAGCTCGCGAACGGTGCTGGTGATCAGCCATGGCTGGGCGCTGCAAGCAGTGCGCGTACTCAAGGGAGAACTCGACGACCGTTCGGCAGCTCAATGCGTCGGCATGCCGGGTAATTGTGCCTTGATCGAGGGCGTGCTGCGAGATGCAAGGTTCGGCTAGCGAATCTTGAATTTTTTTCTCCAGAGACCGTCTTGAAATACTGTTTTGCATTCGTTTGCCAGAAGGGCGAGCTTCAAATCAAGAGTGTGCTGCCAGCTGCGTCGTTTGTGCGTTTCGTTCAATGTGAGTACGAAATGATCGCGGCGATACCCGCTGCAAATGCATTTTGCGGCCGTCCGGCGCCAGAGACGCTTGCGATGCTGACAGACCTTGGCATACGGTTGATGGAAGTAACTGTACAAAAAGACGCGTTCCAGATCCACCTGTTCCCCCAATAATCAACGGCGCAGAAAACTCTTAGTGGCTGTTATGAACTGCTCGGGATAAATTGACTGACCTGTCGCAACATCACACCATGCGGAAGCGTCGAGTTGCGGTGGGAATTGGGGCCTACGACGTCTCTTTGCGAGATGCACGGGGTCGAGAATTGCGGACAACACGCTAGAGGCCCGCTTATGAGCGTCGACAACGCTTCAACCATTTTTTTTTACCGCGATTTTCAGGGATTTTCGGGGGGCCACATGAAAGTATGGCATTACTTTTGCCACGCCCAACAATCGCGGCGGTTCATACCCCGAATTTTTCTTACAGACTCATCGGTCTGTGATGATTCCAATCCGTGGTCTGGCATTACGCCATCACCTCTCCCCGCATGGAACCCCATTGCGGCGGATGCGTTGTTCCTGGCTGGTCTCGACTGGCTAGCGGTTCCGGAAACACCACCATGCCCGGTTGTGAACCTTGTTCAACATATTCGGCACGGTACGCCGGACGACCCGCGTTATGCCTTTCTTTCGCGCCGCGCTATCCGCATCTGCGTTAGTGAGGAGGTTACCAGTAGCATTCTCGCCAGCGGGCGCGTCAACGGTCCGGTCGTTACGATTCCCAACGCGATAGATGTTCAACACTTTCCCGCTCCTGCCCAGGTACGCGATATTGCGCTGCTTATTGTCGGACTCAAGAACCCTGCGCTTGCGGCGGGTCTCGCGTCAAGACTGCGTCATGCCGGTGTGCACGTTACTTGCCAGACGCAAGCGCTTCCGCAGCGCGAGTTCCTCGAGCTTATCGGTCGCGCGGAAACTGTCGTGTTTCTTCCAACGCCACAGGAAGGTTTTTATCTGCCTGCTCTTGAAGGAATGGCAATGGGTGCACTGGTTATTTGTCCTGACTGCGTTGGGAACCGCAGTTTTTGCCATGATCAGGTTAATTGTTATCGACCAACATACACAGTCGATGCGATCGAGCAGGCCGTACTCTTGTCGATTGCAATGTCACTTGTGGACCGGGCGGTCATGACAAACGAAGGGCGCCAAGAAGCTTTGCAACATGCTTTTGGAAAAGAACGCAGGGCGTTTCTTGATATCCTTGATGACTTGTCGTCGCTCTGGTGATAAACCTACTTTTGGAACAAACTTGAACATCATCCTTACTGGCATTCCCCGTTCCGGTACGACGCTCACTTGCTCGCTGCTAAACAAGTTACCGCAGACTATTGCGCTTCATGAGCCCATGAATCCCGGGTCACTCGTTGGTCTTGGGAGGCCTACGGAGTATCTTGATCGAATTGGTGAATTTTTCGCTGAACAGCGCAGAAGCCTGCTCGTCTCCGGGCAAGCGATCAGCAAGGCGAAGGAAGGCGGGATACCGGACAACAATTTCGGAACGTCACTGACATCGTCTGGGCTGCGTAAATCCATCATAGCCGAAGCGGTCGTTCATTTCGAGAAGCCGCTCGCGAGCGATTTCAGGCTCATCATCAAGCATCCCAACTTTTTTACCGCCACACTAGCTGATTTGCTTTCGCGATACCCATGTTTTGCTGTGGTTCGCAACCCTCTATCAGTACTTCAGTCATGGAACTCGGTCCAGGAGTCGATTAACGATGGTCACGCACCGTTTGCTGAAGCATTCAATCCAGCGCTTAAGGCGGCGCTTGCTCTTGAGCCCGATCGTTTCTCACGACAGCTTCGAATACTGTCTTGGTATTTCGAGCAATACGAACACCATCTGACAGACCGCAACATCCTCCGCTATGAAGAAATTGTTTCTTCAAAAGGCAGGTCGCTGGAGCTGGTTTCTCCGGCTGCGGTAAC
>JANXSS010000115.1 GCA_025356535.1 Herminiimonas sp. | reverse complement strand
GTCGGACCCGTCCATCCACAGCACGCCCTTGTAGCGCAGCATGCGCGGTCCATACACCTGCACCAGCCCGCCGAGGAACTCGTCGAGGCGGGCGACATTGAACGGCCGGTCGCTCTTGAACATGAAGGCGCTGATCTCGTCCTCGGGCGCGTGCGCATGGGCGTGGCCATGGTGGCCGGCGTGGCCGTGCCCGTCGTCATGGTCGTGCGCGCAATCCGGCGCGCAAGCGGCGTCGTGCGCGTGGGCAGCGTGGCCCGCAGCGGTGCCGGCAGGCGTCTGCGCGGCGTCGTGGTCGGCCAGGAAGTGCGGGTCGAGTTCGAGCTTGTCATTGAGGTTGAAGCCGCGCAGGTCGAGCACTTCGGCAATCGGCGCCCGGCCGAAGTCGAGTGTTGCAATCGGCGCGCGCGGATTCATGCGCGTGAGACGCGCGCGCAGCACCGCCAGTTCGTCGGCACTGACCAGGTCGGTCTTCGACAGCAGCAGGCGGTCGGCAAAACCGACCTGGCGCTGGGCTTCTTCCTGCGCATCGAGCTGGCCCATTGCATGGCGGGCGTCGACCACGGTGATGATCGCGTCGAGCAGGTAGCGCACCGCCACCTCGTCGTTCATGAAAAAGGTCTGCGCCACCGGGCCGGGATTGGCCACGCCGGTGGTTTCGATGATGACCCGGTCGAACTGCAGTTCGCCGGCGTCGCGCCGCGCCGCGAGCGACCCGAGTGCCGCCACCAGGTCGCCGCGCACGGTGCAGCAGATGCAGCCGTTGTTCATCTCGATGATCTGTTCGGCGTTCTCCTGCACCAGGATCTCGTTGTCGATGCTCTCCGGCCCGAATTCGTTTTCGATCACCGCGATCTTCAAGCCGTGCGGCTCCTGCAGGATGCGGTTCAACAGCGTGGTCTTGCCGGCGCCGAGAAAGCCGGTGAGGATCGTGGTGGGAATGAGTGCCATGATGGTTGCCGCTTGAAGGTGAGGGGTGGCGGCGGGTCCAGGTCGGACCAGGACGGACGTCAGTCCTTCTTGCGCGCGCGCGGGTGGGCAGCATCATACACCTGCGCCAGGCGCTGGAAGTCGAGCGAGGTGTAGATCTGGGTCGAGGTGATCGAGGCATGGCCGAGCATTTCCTGCACCGCCCGCAGGTCGCCCGACGACTGCAGCACGTGCGAGGCAAACGAGTGGCGCAGCACATGCGGATGCACGTCCACCGGAATGCCGAGCGCCTGCGCATGGGCCTTGAGCCGCACCTGCACGATACGCGCCGACATCCGGGTGCCGCGGCTGCTGACGAACAGCGCCGCCGTCTGCGGCCTGGCAATGCCGGCGCGCAGCGCGGTCCATTCGGCCAGCGCCGCGATGGCGGCCGCACCGACCGGCACCGTGCGCATCTTGTTGCCCTTGCCTGTTACCGTCACGTCATGGGAATCGAAGTCGATCCAGCCGGCCGACGCGGCGCCGGCCTCCTGTGCATAGCGCAGGTCGAGCCCGACCAGCTCCGACACCCGCAGGCCGCTCGAATACAGCAATTCGAACATGGCGCGGTTGCAGGCGCGGGTGGCGGCGTCGAGCATCGTGGTGGCCGCCGTATCGACGATGGCGCCCCTGCCTTGCCTGGCAACGGGCGCCGACACCAGCCGCACGGCGTCGTCGGCCGACAAGGCCTTGGGCAGCGGCTTGCTGCGCTTTGGCGCCTTGACGCCGTCGACCGGATTTGCCGGCAGGTCGGTGGACTCGGCAAGCCAGTCGAAAAAGCCGCGCCATGCCGAGAGCTTGCGGGCGATCGACCGCGCACTCAGGCCGCGCGCATGCAGCTGCGATGCGCAACGCCGCACCTGCAGATGCGTGACCGCCTGCAGCGCCGGCGTTGCCATGCCCGCATCAGCATCCCGGGCGATCATGGCCGAGAGTTCCTGCAAGTCGCGCCCGTAATTGGACACCGTGTGCGGCGACAGGTGGCGCTGGCTGCGCAGGCAGTCCAGGTAAGCCGCCAGTTGCGCGGCGCTGGCATCGGCCGCAGCCGTCGTCGCCACGTTTTATGCCAGCAGGCAGGTCAGGGCGGCGCTGCTGGCCTCGCTGATGCGCGTCAGGAACTCGGCCCCCATGTCGGCGGTGAACCGGCCCGGGTCGGCCGAGCCCAGCACCAGCAGGCCGAACGCCGCGGGCGCCGCGCCAACGCGCAGCGGCAGCATCGCCAGCGACTTGACGGCAGCGCTTTCTTCGAGCCAGGAAGCGGCTTCGAAATCATTGTTCTGGCCGCAGAAGGGCGCATGCAGGCTGTCGCAGAAGATGCGGGCGTCGGCCGACACCGGCGCGGCGAACCAGCCGTGCGAAAACGTCTCGGCCACGCCCCACAGGCGCAGCGTCGCATGCGGCACGCCGAAAGTCGCCTGCAGTTCGCTGATCAGGATGTGCGGCAGATCGACATCGTTGCGCGCCAGTAGCAGGCTGCGCGTCCAGTGCTGCATCTTGTCGCTGATGGCGTCGTTTTCCTGGCCCATGCGCATGAGTTCGGCCAGGCGCAATTCGTGCAGCTTGATTTTTTCGCGCAGCACTTCCATCTGCCGCTCCTGCAACGATACGGTGCGTCCGCCCAGCGGCGTGTCGAGCCGGATGCTCGCCAGCAGCTCGGGATAGTCCTGGAAAAACGTCGGATGCTGCGCCAGGAATGCGGCAACGGTGGTGGAGTCGAGGGAAAGCGTCATCGGTATCGTCGTAAGAGTCGGTAAAGGCATGGCGGCGAGGAGCATGGCAGCAGTGCGGCAGTGCGGCGGCGCAGCGCGGCGGCAGGCACGGCGCCGGCCGTTGCACTCGCGATTCTAACCGACAATGCCGACCCACCGGGCTGCAGGCCGGTGCCGTCAGGCCGAACGCTGCAACTCAGACAACGGTGGTTGGCAGATCGATCTCGCCTTCGAAAACGGTGACGGCCGGACCGGTCAGGTAGACCGGTGCAGCGCCACCGGCCCAGGCGACCGCCAGCATGCCGCCGCGGGTTTCGACGGCCACCACCGGCGCCAGCAAGCCGCGCCGGATGCCGCTGACGACGGCCGCGCAGGCGCCGGTGCCGCAGGCGAAGGTCTCGCCGGCGCCGCGCTCGTGAACCCGCAGCCGGATGTGCTCGCGATCGACGATCTGCATGAAGCCGGCATTGACGCGCCGGGCGAAGCGCGGATGCATTTCGATCAGCGGGCCGTCGCGTAAAACGGCTGCGGCATCGGTGTCGGGTACCTGCTGCACCGCATGCGGATTGCCCATCGAGACCGCGGCGATCCAGAGCGTCCTGCCGTCGACGTCGAGCGGCCAGAGCTGCTCGCCGGCGCAGGCCTGCGGCGTCAGGCCGCCGGCATCGAAGGGCACGCGTGCAAGGTCGAACACCGGCGCGCCCATGTCGACGGTGACCTGGCCGTCGGCCTGCAACACCGGCTCGATCACGCCGCCCAGGGTTTCGACCCGGATGGCACGCTTGCCGGTCAGGCCACGGTCGCTGACGAACCGCGCGAAGGCGCGGGCGCCGTTGCCGCACTGCTCGACCTCGCCGCCATCGGCGTTGTAGATGCGGTAGCGGAAGTCGACTGCTGCGGAAGACGGCCGTTCCACCACCAGGATCTGGTCGGCGCCGATGCCGAAATGCCGGTCGGCCAGTTGCCGCCACTGGGCGGGGCCGAGGTCGACTGTCTGCGAAATGGCATCGATGACGATGAAGTCATTGCCGGCGCCATGCATCTTGGTAAACTTGAGTTTCATTCGTGAATTATAGAGGGGCGCAGCCAGTGCAGGGAAATCGGCGCAGATGGCTCATGACGCCTTGCCTTCTTCCGTTTCGGCGGCGTGCTCGTAGACGCTTGCCATGCCCGGCGGGCGGGTCTTGAAGCGCTTGTGCGTCCACAGGTATTGCGCCGGCGTCGCGCGCACCTGTTCCTCGATGAAGGCATTCATGCGCCGCGCCGCTGCAACGAGGTCGTCGCCGGGATAGTCTTCCCAGCGCGGGAAGAACCGCACGGTCCAGCCGCGGTAGCCCGGCAGGTAGGTGGCGATTACCGGTATCACCGCAGCGCCGGTGGTGGCGGCAATGCGCGCCGGCGCCGTCAGGGTGGCTGCCGGCACGCCGAAGAAGGGCACGAAGGCGGCGTCCTTGATGCCGAAATCCATGTCCGGCAGCATGAAGAAGGGCAGGCCGCTGCGCATGGCGCGGATCACCGGCTTGATGCCGGCCGTCCTGGCAAAGATCTGTACCGGATGAAAGCGTTCGCGTCCGCGCCGCAATGCCCGGTCGAAGACGCGGTTCTGCTGCTGGGCATAGATCGAGCAGGCCGACGCTTCGAGCGCAATCGCCACACCGGCCACATCGAGGCAGACGAAATGCGGACACAACAGGATCAGCGGCCCGGCTGCGAAGGCATCGAGCGGCACGCCGGGTTCGACTTGGATCAGCCGGCGCAGGCGCTGCTCGGAGGCCCACCAGAGGATGCCGCGCTCGAGGATGCTGCGCGCATAGACCTGGAAATGCTGCCGCGCCAGGCGCCGCCGCGCGGCCTCTGACAGTGCCGGCATGCACAGGCGCAGGTTGACCAGGGTGATGCGGCGGCGCGGCGTCATGATGATGAACAGCAGGCTGCCGACAGTCTCGCCCAGCCGCCCGAGCAAGGGCAGCGGCAGCCAGTGCAGCAGCCACATCAGCGCCAGCAGGAACCTCATCGCCCGCCCGCCGGCGCCGTTGCCGTCGCGGCAGTGGCCGGTGCATCGGGTGGCGTCACGCCGGCCGGTGTCTTGAAGCGGTTGTAGCTCCAGAAGTATTGCGCCGGGCAATTGGCGATCAGCGCTTCCATGGCCCGGTTCAGCGCCTGCGCCTGTTGCTGCGGCGTGCCGCCGGCCAGGGGCGGGCAGGGCACGAAACGCACCAGAAAACCCTTGCCGCCGGGCAGACGCTGCGCATACGACAGGATGATGGTCGCGCCCGTCATCTGCTGCAGTTTTGCCGGCAGCGTCATGGTGTAGGCAGGCGCGCCGAAAAAATCGGCCCAGACGCCTTCGCCGTTCTGCGGCACCTGGTCCGGCAGCAGGCCGATCGCGCCGCCCTGTTTCAATGCCTTCAGCAACGTGCGCACGCCGCCCAGGTTGGCCGGCGCCAGCAGCAGGTTGTGGCGCGAGCGCGCGCCTTCGATCAAGGGCTTCAAGGCATTCTTGCGCGGCGGCCGGTACAGCGCGGTCAGCGGTATCCGGGCCGCGATCGCCTGGGCGATGATTTCGAAGCAGCCCAGGTGCGGCGTCAGGAAGATGACACCGTTGCCGCCGTCGAGCGCTGCCTGGGCCACCGGCCAGTTCTCGACCTGCGCGGTGCGCAGCACCCGTTGCGGCGCAGCGCACCAGACGAAGGCCAGCTCCAGCAGGCTCTTGCCGGCTTCGGCAATCGCCGGCGCGCGCAAGGCGCCGTAGCCGGCACGCGCCAGATTGGCGCGCAGGCGCCGCCGGTAGGTCGGCGCACACAGGTAGACCAGCCAGCCGAGCAAGGCGCCAAACGGATGCAGCACGGTCAAGGGCAGGCGGGAGAGCAGGCGGAAAAGGTGAACAAGCATTGCGGCAACATGGTTAGAGAGGCGCCGCAGGCCGGTCGCTTGGCGTTGCAGGCATGTTTGAACAAAGTCGTCTGCAGCAGGTCAACGGCCTGTCATCGACGCCATCGGCAGAGCTTGCAGAGCCTGTGAAAGCAGGACGCGCCAGAACGCAAAGCGCGAATGCGACACAAGGCCCGCAGGTTTTTTGCAGATTCATTTTCAGGCAGCGTAAAATATCATGAAAGCTTCAACCGCCGAGTTAACAGACAACTTGCGAGGCGGTATACAAATTTCGCTAAAGCGTCGCAGGCTCAATGGACTGGCCGCGACATGGTCACTCAAACTCCAGGGAGCCTGCAATGGCAAACGATTACCTCTTTACTTCCGAATCCGTCTCCGAAGGTCATCCGGACAAGGTCTCCGACCAGATCTCCGATGCAATCCTCGATGCAATTCTCGCCATCGATCCCAAGGCCCGCGTTGCCGCCGAAACCCTCTGCAATACCGGACTGGTGGTGCTGGCAGGCGAGATCACCACGCATGCAAACGTCGACTACATCGGCGTTGCCCGCGAGACCATCAAGCGCATCGGTTACGACAATGCCGACTACGGCATCGACTACAAGAGCTGCGCGGTGATGGTCTGCTACGACAAGCAATCGCCCGACATTGCCCAGGGCGTCGACGAAGGCCGCGGCATGGACCTCGACCAGGGCGCCGGCGACCAGGGCCTGATGTTCGGCTATGCCTGCGACGAGACCGCCGAGCTGATGCCGGCGGCGATCCATTATGCCCACCGGATCGTCGAACGGCAGTCGGAATTGCGCAAGGATGGACGCCTGCCATGGTTGCGTCCGGATGCGAAATCGCAGGTGACCTTGCGTTATGTCGACGGTCGGCCGGTTTCCATCGATACCATCGTCCTGTCGACCCAGCATGCGCCCGAAATATCGCACAAGGAAATCGAAGAAGCCGTCATCGAAATGATCATCAAGCCGGTCGTGCCGCAGGAATGGCTGAAGGACACGCGGTACCTGGTCAACCCGACCGGCCGCTTCGTCATCGGCGGACCGCAAGGCGACTGCGGCCTGACCGGGCGCAAGATCATCGTCGACACCTACGGTGGCGCAGCGCCCCACGGTGGCGGCGCATTCTCCGGCAAGGATCCGTCGAAGGTCGATCGCTCGGCCGCCTATGCGGGTCGTTATGTTGCAAAAAACATCGTGGCGGCGGGGCTTGCGAGCCGGTGCCAGATACAAGTTTCTTACGCAATCGGTATTGCCAAGCCAACGTCGGTTATGGTGACGACGTTTGGTACAGGAAAGATCAGCGATGAAAAACTGGCGCACCTGGTACTCGAACTGTTCGACCTGCGACCCAAGGGCATCGTCCAGATGCTCGATCTGTTGCGACCGATCTATCAAAAGACTGCAGCTTATGGCCACTTCGGCCGCGAGGAACCCGAATTCACATGGGAACGTACCGACAAGGCGGCGGCATTGCGCGCCAGCGCCGGTTGAAGCTTGCCGACCGCGCGGGTCGATGCGCATTCTGACGGCCACTCGCCTGGCGCTGCGCCACCTGGCCCGCGTCGCCGTGACGCTTTTGGCGCTGCATGTACCTGCGCTGCATGCAAAAGGACCCTCGGCCGTGCTGGCGAAGATGGATGCAGCGCAGTGGTGCCAGCAATTGAGCAACCGCCTGCCGGGCCTGTCCAACGCTGCCTGCCGCGACACGGCGCTGGCACCGACCGGTGCGCGCTCGCGCAACGGTTTTCCGATCCTCATGCGCCGCTATGCGCCGCTGTCCAGGTCGCGCGAGGCAGGCGCCGGTGCACCGGCGCCGATCCGCATTCTCCTTCTCGGTGGCATCCACGGCGACGAACTGACCGCTTCGGCGATCGTCTTCCAGTGGATGCAGCAGATGCAGTCCGGCTCGGCGCAGAATTTTCAGTGGGAAGTCGTGCCGGTCCTCAATCCGGATGGCCTGATGGCTGCCCGGCCGAATCGCGTCAACGCCCGCGGTGTCGATCTGAACCGCAATTTCCCGACGCCGAACTGGTCGGTCGAAGCGCCGCGGTACTGGGTCAAGGAGACCGGCAGCGATCCGCGCCGCTTTCCCGGCAAGGCGCCGCTGTCGGAGCCGGAAAGCCGCTGGGTCAACGATGAACTGGCGCGCTTCAAGCCGCATGTGATCATCTCGGTGCATGCGCCGTTCGGCCTGCTGGACTTCGACGGTCCGGCGCCGGCGCCCAAGCGCTTCGGCCGCCTGACCTTGAACCCGGTGGGCGTCTATCCCGGCTCGCTCGGCAATTACAGCGGCAAGTTCAAGAACGTGCCGGTGATCACGATCGAACTGCCGAATGCGATGGCCATGCCGACCGATGCCGAAGCAAAGAAAATCTGGACCGACATGCTCGACTGGATCAACCGCAATGTCGCCAACAAGCCGGTCGTGGCCAGCAACGGCTAGGGCGCCTGCGTTGGCGGCGCGCCACAGGCGCTGCGCGATGCGCGTCTTCCGGCTATACTCCTACTCTCCAAGGAGCGTTGCAGCACCCACAGCGGTGCCAGGCTTGGAAGGTTTTATCCCGCAACTGCGCTCACGTTTCTTTTTTTCTAACGAAAGGAGGGCGTGATGAACGCCGCAGTTTTCAATACCGACAAGACCACCTTCAAGGACTACCACGTCGCCGACCTGAGCCTGGCCGACTGGGGTCGCAAGGAAATCAGGATCGCCGAAACCGAAATGCCGGGTCTCATGGCAATTCGTGAAGAGTTCGCCGCCGCCCAACCGTTGAAGGGCGCGCGCATCACCGGTTCGATCCACATGACGATCCAGACGGCTGTCCTGATCCAGACGCTCGAAGCGCTGGGTGCGGAAGTGCGCTGGGCCTCATGCAACATCTATTCGACCCAGGACCATGCCGCCGCCGCGATTGCCGCCGATGGCACGCCGGTGTTCGCCTTCAAGGGCGAGTCGCTCGACGACTACTGGGAATTCACCCATCGCATCTTCGAATGGTCCAACGATGCAACGGGACCGCGCTATTCGAACATGATTCTCGACGACGGCGGCGATGCGACCCTGCTGCTGCACCTGGGCACCCGCGCCGAGCAGGATGCGTCGGTGCTCGACAACCCGGGCTCCGAAGAAGAGATCTGCCTGTTCAATTCGATCAGGAAGCGCCTCGGCGCCGGCAAGACCTGGTATTCGAGCCGCCTGGCCGAAATCAAGGGCGTGACAGAAGAGACCACCACCGGCGTGCATCGCCTGTACCAGATGCACAAGGAAGGCAAGCTTGCCTTTCCGGCAATCAATGTCAACGATTCGGTCACCAAGTCGAAGTTTGACAATCTCTACGGTTGCCGTGAATCGCTGGTCGACGGCATCAAGCGTGCAACCGACGTCATGATCGCCGGCAAGGTCGCGGTCGTGGCCGGTTACGGCGACGTCG
>JANXSS010000106.1 GCA_025356535.1 Herminiimonas sp. | reverse complement strand
GCGCCGCCGGCATCAGCTCGCAGTCGGTCATGCGGGCGGCCAACACGATCCTGACCGGTACCACCATCGGCCAGTATCAGGAAGGCAACAAGCTCATCGACATCGTGGCCCGCCAGCCGATTGAAGAGCGCTCGACCATCTCGGCCCTGAACAATGCAACGATCGGTGCCCCGGGTGGCAAGTCGGTGCCGCTGTCGCAGCTGGCGCGGCCGCAGTTCGTCTGGGAGCCGGGCGTGGTCTGGCGCGAAGGACGCGAATGGGCGATCACGGTGCAGGCCGATGTTGCCGACGGCATCCAGGGACCGACCGTGTCGAGCCAGATCAGCCCGCAGCTGGCGAAATTGCGCGCAGCGCTGCCGCCGGGCTACCGGATCGAGCTGGCCGGTGCGGCGGCCGACAGCGGCAAGGCGCAGGCGTCGATCGCCGCCAACGTGCCGCTGGTGATCTTCATCATCTTCACGCTGCTGATGCTGCAGCTGCACAGCTTTTCGCGTGCGTTGCTGGTCTTTTTGACCGGGCCGCTTGGCATTGCCGGCGCCGCGATCGCGCTGCTGGTGCTGCAGCGGCCGTTCGGCTTCGTCGCGCAGTTGGGCGTCATCGCGCTGTTCGGCATGATCATCCGCAATTCGGTGATCCTGAT
Organism: Herminiimonas sp.; assembly: GCA_025356535.1. GTDB lineage: Bacteria > Pseudomonadota > Gammaproteobacteria > Burkholderiales > Burkholderiaceae_D > JANXSS01. The sequence goes on along the minus strand of JANXSS010000106.1, from coordinate 5,266 downwards.
CGACCAGATCGAACATGACATCGCCGACGGCGCAGCACCGTGGGACGCGATCGTTGAATCGGCGGTGCGCCGCTTTCGCCCGATCATCCTGACGGCTGCAGCGGCCGTCCTGGCGATGATTCCCCTGTCGCGCTCGGTATTCTGGGGGCCCATGGCGGTGGCCATCATGGGCGGCCTGATCGTCGCCACCGCGCTGACGCTGCTGTTTCTGCCGGCGCTCTATGCGGTCTGGTTCCGGGTGAAGAAACCGCAGCGCTCGTCAAAAATCAACGCAGATGACCTGAAAGTCTTGTAAAATCCTCGGTTGAATTGATCAGCCGACAACACAGGCAATCCGGGGCGACCGCATTTCAGCGCGGAGTCGCCCTTTGCTTTTCATTGCCGCCACTTGTCACCGGCAGGTTCTTTCAGCCACATTCCCGCGAGGATGGCGAAATTGGTAGACGCACCAGGTTTAGGTCCTGACGCCAGCAATGGTGTGGGGGTTCGAGTCCCCCTCCTCGCACCACAGAATTCTTTATTTTTTGGACGATTCACATGGCAACTGCAGTCGAAACGCTGGACAAACTCGAGCGGCGCATCACCATCACCGTGCCCATGGCGGAAGTCCAGGCGGAAGTCGAAAAACGCCTGAAGGTCCGCGCAAAAAATGCCAAGGCGCCAGGATTCCGGCCAGGCAAGGTACCGATGAAGATGGTCACGGCGCAATACGGCTACCAGGTCGAGACCGAAGTCCTGAACGACAAGGTCGGCACCGCCTTCGCTGCGGCAGCAAATGAAAACAACCTGCGCGTGGCCGGCTATCCGAGGATCGAGCCAAAGACCAGCGAGACGCCGACCGAAGGCGCGATCCAGTTCGACGCGACCTTCGAGGTCTATCCTGAAATCAAGCTTGGCGACCTCGCCGCTGCGGAAGTCGAGCGCACCACGACCTCGGTGTCGGATGCAGAGATCGACAAGACCATCGAGATCCTGCGCAAGCAGCGTGTACACTATCACGTCAAGGGCGAGCATGGCGACCACGGCGACGGCGGATCGGTGCAGACTGCCGAAAACGGCAACCAGGTCACGATCGACTTCGTCGGCACCATCGACGGCGTTGAATTCCCGGGTGGCAAAGCCAACGACTACACGTTCGTGCTCGGCGAAGGCCGCATGCTGCCGGAGTTCGAAGCTGCGACCGTTGGCCTGAAGACCGGCGAAGCCAAGACCTTTCCGCTGGCGTTTCCTGCCGACTATCACGGCAAGGACGTGGCCGGCAAGACAGCCGAATTCACCATCACGCTGAAAAAACTCGAATGGGCGCACCTGCCTGCGCTCGACGAGGACTTCGCGAAGTCGCTCGGCGTGGTCGACGGCGACATGGCAAAGATGCGCGACGACATCAAGCTCAACCTCGAGCGCGAAGTCAGCGGCCGCGTCAAGGCCAAGACCAAGGACAGCGTCATGGATGCGCTGATCAAGATTGCCGAACTCGATGTCCCGAAGGCACTGATCGACCAGGACGTCGAGCGCCTGATGGAAATGACGCGCCAGGACATGACCCAGCGCGGCATGGACGTCAAGGCGATGCCGTTCCCGCCGGAGTTGTTCACCGCCCAAGCCGAGCGTCGTGTGCGCCTGGGCCTGATCCTGGCCGAAGTCGTCAAGGCGAATAGCCTGCAGGCCACGCCCGAGCAGGTCAAGGCACAGGTTGAGGAATTTGCGCAAAGCTATGAAGATCCGCAAGAGGTGCTGAAGTATTATTTCAGCGACCGTCAGCGCCTGGCCGAAGTCGAAGCCCTTGTTTTGGAAGAGAACGTCGTCAACTACGTGCTGAGCAAATCGAAAGTGGCCGACAAACCGGTCGCCTTCGATGAACTGATGGGAAACAACAAGCAAGCCTGAAGACCGACATAGAGGAACAGAGATGAACAGCATGAATCGCAATCCGGCACTCGATACGCAGATGCTTGGCATGGTGCCGATGGTGATCGAGCAAAGCGGTCGTGGCGAGCGCGCCTATGACATCTATTCGCGCCTGTTGAAGGAGCGGGTGATTTTTCTGGTGGGACCGGTCAATGACCATACCGCCAACCTGATCGTGGCGCAGATGCTGTTTCTCGAGAGCGAGAATCCGGACAAGGATATTTCCCTCTACATCAACTCGCCCGGCGGTTCGGTGTCGGCCGGCATGGCGATCTATGACACGATGCAGTTCATCAAGCCGGATGTGTCGACGCTGTGCACCGGACTCGCCGCATCGATGGGCGCGTTTCTCCTGGCCGCAGGTGCCAAGGGCAAGCGCTTTTCGTTGCCCAACTCGCGCATCATGATTCACCAGCCGTCCGGTGGCGCGCAGGGGCAGGCAACCGATATCGAGATCCAGGCAAAGGAAATCCTTTACCTGCGCGGTCGCCTGAACGGCATCCTGGCCGAAAAAACCGGCAAGAGCATCGAGCAGATCGGCCTCGACACCGAGCGCGACAATTTCATGTCGGCAGATGCTGCGGCTGAATATGGCATGATTGACAAGGTCCTCGTGACGCGTGCCTGAGCACCTGGTTTTACCCGGCATGACGGGCAGGACGGCATGTCATCCTGATACCGATTCTTGAAAACGCCCGGACCCGGCAGGTTCGGGCGTTTTGCTTCATAGTGAACGGAATGCCCCAGGAAGAGGCGTTTTGTTGGCCTGTGGCGTGACGAAGATCGAAATCGCAGGTAATATCAATTCACACCTACTTGAATGTTGCCCCATGTCAGACAAAAAATCCTCCAGCGGTGAAAAGCTGCTCTACTGTTCGTTCTGCGGCAAAAGTCAACACGAGGTAAAGAAGCTCATTGCCGGCCCGTCCGTATTCATCTGCGACGAATGCATCGACCTGTGCAATGACATCATCCGCGACGAAGCATCGAGCGTCGAAACCGTCGCCGGCCCAAAATCGGACTTGCCGACGCCGCAGGAAATCTGCGAACTGCTCGACCAGTACGTGATCGGCCAGAACACGGCAAAACGCATCCTGTCGGTTGCCGTCTACAACCACTACAAGCGGTTGAAGCATCTCGGCAAGAAGGATGACATCGAACTGGCCAAGAGCAACATCCTGCTGGTGGGCCCGACCGGCTCCGGCAAGACGCTTTTGGCGCAGACCCTGGCGCGCATGCTCAATGTGCCTTTCGTCATCGCCGATGCGACCACGCTGACCGAAGCCGGCTATGTCGGTGAGGACGTCGAAAACATCATCCAGAAGCTGCTGCAAAACTGCAACTATGAAGTCGACAAGGCGCAGCGCGGCATCGTCTACATTGATGAAATTGACAAGATCTCTCGCAAGTCCGACAACCCATCGATCACCCGCGACGTTTCCGGCGAAGGCGTGCAGCAAGCCTTGCTGAAGCTCATCGAAGGCACGATGGCATCGGTGCCGCCACAGGGCGGACGCAAGCATCCTAACCAGGATTTCGTCCAGATCGACACGACCAACATCATGTTCATCTGCGGTGGTGCGTTCGACGGCCTGACCAAGATCATTTCGAACCGTTCCGAAAAAAGCGGCATCGGTTTTTCGGCCAGCGTGAAGAGCCAGTCCGAGCGCACCGCCAGCGAAGTGTTGCTGGAAGCCGAGCCGGAAGACCTGATCAAGTTCGGCCTGATTCCGGAACTCGTCGGCCGCCTGCCGGTGGTCGCCACGCTGTCCGAACTGAATGAAGAGGCGCTGATCCAGATTCTCCTGGAGCCGAAGAATGCGCTGGTCAAGCAATATGCGAAGCTGCTGCAGATGGAAGGCGCAGAACTCGAAATCCGTCCGGCGGCACTGAATGCAATCGCCAAGAAAGCACTGGCGCGCAAGACCGGAGCGCGTGGCTTGCGCTCCATCATCGAGCATGCACTGCTGGACGTGATGTACGAATTGCCGAACCAGCAGAACGTGGCGAAGGTCGTGATCGACGAAAATACTGTCACGAACGGCGCCAAACCGTTATTGATCTACCATGAACAGCCGAAAGTTTCCGGCGCAAAGTCGTAATTAAACCTCAGAAGCAAGGGAAATCGCGGGTTTCGAATACTGCGTCCAGGCAAACGCAGTACAATTTAAACGAGCAGAAACCATCCTGGCTTCCATCGAAAAGCCACCCGAGGGCAACTTCGTGTGTGGCTTTTTTTATTGGTTCGCCTTGCCAGGAGTCATGGTTTTTGTTTGGATGGCCTTGTGTTTCGGCCGCTCGTGCCAACATCATTCACATGTTTCCCGATAAGGCTCGCCATGACGACTACCATTTCCACTGAAACCACCCAATTGCCGTTGCTGCCGTTACGCGATGTCGTCGTGTTTCCGCACATGGTGATTCCCCTGTTCGTCGGCCGCCCGAAATCCATCAAGGCGCTGGAAGCTGCAATGGAGCAGGGCAAGAGCATCATGCTGGCAGCCCAAAAGGCCGCCGCCAAGGATGAACCGTCGGCTGACGACATCTATGAAATCGGCTGCGTCGCCAACATCCTGCAGATGCTCAAGCTGCCCGACGGCACCGTCAAGGTGCTGGTCGAAGGCGCCCAGCGCGCTCGCATCCACAAGATCACCGAGCTCGACACGCACTTCGTGGCGGACCTGACGCCGATCGAATCGGAAGCCGGCGATGAATCCGAAGTCGAGGCCATGCGCCGCGCGATCGTGCAGCAGTTCGACCAGTACGTAAAACTGAACAAGAAGATTCCCCCCGAGATCCTGACCTCGCTGGCCGGCATCGACGACGCCGGCCGCCTGGCCGACACGATTGCCGCGCACCTGCCGCTCAAACTCGAGCAGAAGCAGGTGATCCTGGAAATCTTCAACGTCGCCAAGCGGCACGAGCATCTGCTCGGCCAGCTCGAAGGCGAGCTCGACATCCTGCAGGTCGAAAAACGCATCCGCGGCCGCGTCAAGCGCCAGATGGAAAAGTCGCAGCGCGAGTACTACCTCAACGAACAGGTCAAGGCGATCCAGAAGGAACTTGGCGAAGGCGAAGAGGGCGCCGACCTGGAAGAACTCGAGAAGAAGATCATCACGGCAAAGATGCCGAAAGAGGCGCGCGACAAGGCGCAGAGCGAGCTCAAGAAACTGGCGGCGCAGGCCCTGGCGCGCTCTGAGGGCGCTCAGCTCAGCCGCGACAAGCAGGCCCTAGCGCAGGCGTTTGAGCAGGCCGCCCGCTCTCTGTCGGGCAAAAAAGATCCGGCCGCCAATCCCAAGCGAGAGGATCCCAGCGATCCGGCCAAGCAAAAGGATCAGTGGAAAGATCAGAGTAAGAG
>JANXSS010000448.1 GCA_025356535.1 Herminiimonas sp. | reverse complement strand
CGGCAAGCCAGGATGAAGGCCTTGTGCATTTCGTAGAGCGGCTCCAAAGCGGCTCCTGCCTGGCCAGCCTAGGCCGCCAGTGTGGAACGCGGCGTGTGGACACCGCTACGGGCGTTGATCGCCACTTGACGGTAGTACGGCAGGTGGTCGACGCAGCGGCTGATGAGCGTGTGCGCGATGAGGCCGCTCGCAGCCATGCCGCCCTCGATCAGTTCCGGGATGGACGGCGCCTGCTTGAGGATTTGGCAGCAGCGGCAGGCCCACTTGCCGTAGATGTGGCGATGCACGAAGAACTCGGCCGGCACGATGTCGAGCCGCTCGCTCATGTCCTCGCCGATGCGCGTCATCGGGCGACCGCAGTCGAGCTCGGGGCAGTCGGTGCTCTCGGGCTCATGACGGTGTTCGACGCGACGCAGGTGCTCGGGCAGCTGCTGACGGCGTGGGCGCCGCGGCGCAGCCTTCGGCTTGGCGTCGACAGTGGTCGCGGCGGCTTCGCTGCGCAGTTGTTCCAGCTGCGCACGCAGGCTTGCCTCGTCCTCGGCGATCGTTTCCTCGAACAGGCGTCGCTGATCGGCGTTCATCGCCTCGGAGCTGGCACCGAACTTCCAGCGCTTCAGGCGAGCCAACTCGAAGGTGATCTTCTCAATCTTGGCATCGCGCCAGGCGATGTCGCGGTCCTTGCGCTGCAGGAGATCCCTGGCCTGGCCCAGCTCGCAGTCGCGATCAACAAGAGCCTGATCACGCAAGGCAAGAAGTTGCTCGGCATGCTGCCAACGGGCGATCCAGGCCGCCGCTTCGGGCGGCAGTGCCTGCAGGTTGAGCGGGGGAAGATCGTGCGTGCCGAGCATGCCGCCATGTTGCCAGGACCCTGTGGGTAGCGCATCGGAGGAAGTACGAATTGCATTGACGCTGGCGCTGTCGAGTGCCAACGCCGATGTTGCTGTCATGCGCGCGTGATGGTGCTCAATTCGGCCAGCCGCTGCCACGGCAGGCCGAGCACCAATGCGTTGAACTGTGCGTCGGTGAGTGACAAGGACACGGGCGATGTCGAGGTCGCCGGTACCCACGCGAAGCGGCCTGCGTTGAGCCGACGCGCCGCGCACCAGACGCCGAAGCCGTCGTGCACGAGCAGCTTGATGCGCGTGCCGCGGGCGTTGGCCAAGAGGTAGCCGTGGTGCGCCTGCGCGGCGCCAAAGACCTTCACTACGCGCGCGAGCAGGCGATCGGCGCCCGAGCGCATGTCGAGCGGCTCAGCCGCGAGCCACATGGCGTCAATGCGGATCATCGCAGTAGCTCGCGCATCCACGTCGCGCACTCTGCAGCGGCGCTGGCCGGCCAAGTCACGGTGACCGTCATCGCGTTGCGACGCAGTTCGATGTGGATGTCCTGCGTCGGCACGGGCGCTGGTGCGCGCGCCGCTGTCGGGACGGTCATCGGCACGAACACAGGCGTCAGTTGCGGCGGTGCAGGAATTACCGCGGGCGTCGCGACAGCGGCGCGAGCGACCGGCTTCATCTGCGCATCGTTCACCCAGCGCCGCAGCAAGTAGGCGTTGATGCCTTGGGCCATGGCCACGCCCGCCATCGAGATGCCCGGTTGCATGCATGCAGCCACCGCATCGGCTTTGAATTCGTCGCTGTGCATACGGCGACGCTGACGCGTGCCAGCTTGTTTATTCGGGAAGGTCATACGTGTCCACCAAGAGTTGAAGTGGACACGAGGCTCCTATGCGCCGAGCTGAGATTCAAGATGGGTGGACTGGACGCTCACGATGCAGCTTTCAAAAAGGCAGTCGACCAGAGCGTCGTGGCCATGGCTAAAAGCGGCGAGGTTGCACGCATTTATGACAAGTGGTTCCTCAAACCGATCCCGCCGCAGAACGTCATCGTTGGATTGCCGGCGTCGGAAACGACCAGGGCAGCCTGGGCGAACCCCAGCGACAAACCGATGGAAGAGTACGAGGCACGCTAAGGCCTGACCGGACCGCTCTTTGACGCGATGGGGCGTTTAGCCGCTCTCTTGACATGGATCGCCGATGCTTCCGCGATGAAACGCGAGAAATGCGCCACTGTCGACGGATTGCTTTGGGCCCGACACTGAAGCAGTCCGATCTCGCGATAGAAGGTATGTTCCCCCAATGAAATCGCACGCACGCC
>JANXSS010000388.1 GCA_025356535.1 Herminiimonas sp. | reverse complement strand
AGGGTCGGGCCGAACAGCATGACGACCTTGTCCTGGAAGATCAGTTTCTTGAAGACCGTGATCGTTTCTTCCTTCTTGCCTTGCTCATCCTCGACGATCAGGGCGATCTTGTTGCCGTTGACGCCACCTTTTGCATTGATTTCATCGACGGCCAGCGTGAAGCCGTTCTTGATGGCCACGCCGTATTTTGCCGCCGGCCCGGTCAGGGCTTCGGCGGCGCCAAGCTTGATGTCGGCAGCGCAGGCAAGCGAGGCGGCGCCGGACAGGCCGGCAGCGAGCAGCAGCAGGGGCAGTTTCTTGAGCAGATTCTTGGTGGTCATGGCGTCTCCTGGACAATTATGTTGTCGGCCTATTTTAGCCGCTGGCCGAACCCTGGCGCCGCATTACACAAGCAAATCGGTGCGCCGGGCAGGTGCGGGGCAGAGCGTAGCAGGTAGCGTGCTGCAGGACAAGTACCAGGCGCTGGCGCCGGGCCCGATGCAAAAAGGGCCGGCCCTCTTTCGAGAACCGGCCCTTGCCGCTGCGTTGCTGCAGCGTTGCGTTACGATCAGAGCGCCATCGGCTCCCTGTCTTCCGGCGACGTCACGGCGAGCCGGTCGATCTCGGCAGGCTCGGCGGTCTCCGACAGGCCGAGGTACTCGTTGTTGATCAGCGTGGTGAAGGCATCGAGGCGGGTGGCCGAGTCGCCGCCGCCGCTACCGCCGCCGCAGCCTGCCAGCAAGGCGGCCAGCAGGGCGGGCAAGAGATATTTCTGCATCATGAACTCCTTGAATGATTAACGCCGGCCATCAGTGCTTGAGCGAGCCGGCAATCGGCGTGCGCAGGTACGGGAAGGCAGCATCGCTGAAGCTGCTGTCGAGATAGGCGCCGTCGGTGAAGTCGAGCGAGCCGGCCGGTGCATCGCCCGGCACACAGGTGATGTTCAACGTGCACAGGCGGCCCATGGCAACCCGCAGCTCGATGTCGACTACGTCGTCACCCGGACGGCGACCGTTCGGGAAGCCGGCGTTGTCGCCACCGATCACGCCGAGGCGGTTCTGCGTCGTTGCGACCGGTGTGTCGGTGTTCAAGCGCAGCATTTCGGAGCCGACCACGTTTGCCGGCTGGTTGACACCCTTGATGCCGGTCAGGAAGGTCGCGACCAGGTCGTTGCGCGGGAAGTTGGTCGGCGCCTTTGCGCCGGCGCTGCCGAACAGCACTTCGATCAGTGCCGGCAGGGTCGGATTGGTGACGTAGTCGATGAACTGCTTGTCGTTCATTGGCTTGCTGCTGTTGAACTGGTCCTTGTCCTTCAGGCCGATCACGACTTCATTGACCAGTGGCATGCCCAGGCGCGAGACCTGGGTCCAGGCGCCGCCTTCCTTCGATGCGGCGCCGCCTTTTGGCGGCGGATTGATCAGGCGGCCCTGGCGCAGGCTGGCCGTGGTCCAGGCGCCGATGACTTTCTCGGTGCCATTGGTCACGCAGGAGATCGGCAGTTCGAGTTCCAGCGCCGTGACGTTGGCGTCTTTCAGGGAATCGGTCGCTGCGCTTTCCGCGTTCGGGTCGAATGCGGTTGCCGGCGCCTTGATGTTGATGAGGTCAAAGGTTTCGCCGAGGTTGACCACGAACGGGTCCTTGCGCTGGCCGACGAACATGCGGCCCGGCAGCGAGCAACCGGGGATGTTGATGTTGTAGACATGCTTGGCTGCATAGGCGGCGTAGTTCGAGATCGACTTGTTGCCGATGTTGTCGACCGGTTTGTCGAAGGTCGCCGAGCCGCCGTCGGCATTGGTGACCGCGGTGCGGGTCGGGCCGCGCCGGTCGCCGCGCACCACCGACACTTGGTAGGTTTCGCGCAAGTTGGAGTTGGGCGAATTGACGGTGGCGATGTCGCCGCCGCCGTTGATGACCAGCGGTATCGACACTTTCTTGCCGCCGACGGTGAATTGCGCATCCTTGTTGGTGTTGGTGAAGCGGAACTGGAAAGTCAGGTCTTCCTTGGCGTCGCCGTCATTGTCGATATGGATTTCATACAGTGCGTCCGGGTCCATCGAGAAATAGTTCGGTCCGCCGTAGGCATCCTGCAGCGGCTGGTAGTTTGCCACCAGCGTGACGAAGCCGGAACGACCGGTTTCGAAACTCTTGAACATGTACAGGTCGGTCGCATCGACCTTCGGATGGCGGCTGATGAAGGGTGCTTCGCGATGGCTCGACGCGATGGCAGGCGTGGCTACGACGCCTGCGAAAGCGCTGGCCACGAGGGCAGCGCAGCAGGTCTGCTTCAGGATAAAGGACGGCATGTTGTTCTCCTTGGTTATCTACGGACGGGTAGCTTGCGGATACTACCGAGACCTATACGAACCACGGATACAACTAGATTCACAGTTTACGAAATAAAAACGTCCTCGTGTCCATCTGTTATGAATTAACTAACACTGCGTCAAGTCAGCTGTGCGCGCACGCGGGCAATCGCCAGGCGCACCTGCCGCGGCGCCGTGCCGCCCACATGGTCGCGCGCCGCCACCGACCCGGCCAGGATCAGTACGCCGAAGATGTCGAGCTCGATCAACGGCGAGTACCGGCGCAGCTCTTCCAGGCTCAGGTCAGACAGGTCGCAGCCCTGGTCGACGCAGGCGCGCACGGCGCGGGCGACGGCTTCATGCGCATCCCGAAACGGCACGCCCTTCTTGACCAGGTAATCGGCCAGGTCGGTTGCCGTTGCATAACCCTGCAGTGCGGCCGCGCCCATCGCTTCGGCCTTGACCGTGATGCCGCCGGCCATGTCGGCAAAGATGCGCAGCGTGTCGACGACGGTATCGACCGTATCGAACAGCGGCTCCTTGTCTTCCTGGTTGTCCTTGTTATAGGCCAGCGGCTGCCCTTTCATCAGGGTCAGGAGAGCGATCAGGTGACCGTTGACGCGGCCGGTCTTGCCGCGCGCCAGCTCGGGCACGTCGGGATTTTTCTTTTGCGGCATGATCGACGAACCGGTGCAGAAGCGGTCGGCGATATCGATGAAGCCGATGCGCGGGCTCATCCACAGCACCAGTTCTTCCGACATGCGCGAGACGTGGGTCATGATGAGTGCGGCGGCGGCGCAGAATTCGATGGCGAAATCCCGGTCCGACACCGCGTCGAGCGAGTTGTGGCAGACATCGTCGAAACCGAGCGCGGCGGCGACCTGTTGGCGGTCGATCGGAAAGGTGGTGCCGGCCAGCGCCGCGGCGCCCAGGGGCAGGCGGTTGACGCGTTTCCTGCAATCCTGCATGCGCTCGGCGTCGCGCCCGAACATTTCGACATACGCCATCATGTGATGCCCGAAGGTGATCGGCTGCGCCACCTGCAGGTGGGTAAAGCCCGGCATGATGGTGTCGGCATGCTGCTCGGCCAGGTCAAGCAAGGCTAGGCGCAGCGCGCGCAGCAGCAGGTCGATGTCGTCGATGGCAGCGCGCACGTACAGGCGGATGTCGGTTGCCACCTGGTCGTTGCGCGAGCGGCCGGTATGCAGGCGCTTGCCGGCGTCACCGACCAGTTCGGTCAGGCGTTTTTCGATATTCAGGTGCACGTCTTCCAGGTCTAGCTGCCAGTCGAAGGCGCCGACGGCGATCTCGCTGCGGATCTGCGCCATGCCCTGCTCGATTGCCGCATGGTCGGCTGCGCTGATGATGCCCTGGCGCGCCAGCATGGCGGCATGCGCGAGCGAACCGTCGATGTCGTGGGGTGCCAGGCGCTTGTCGAAAAACACCGACGCGGTGTAGCGCTTGACCAGGTCCGAGACCGGTTCGGAAAAGCGCGCCGACCAGGCTTCGCCTTTCTTGGCAAATTGAGATGTCATGTAGTGCCTCCGTTTAGCCGGCGATTATAAGGGGTCGGCGCCGGCGACCCGCAGGCCGCCATGCGTGTGGCTCAGTCTTCGATCCTGACGCCGCGCCAGAATGCCACCCGGCCGGCGATCTGCTTTGCCGCATCCTTCGGTTCAGGATAAAACCAGGCGGCATCCTTGTTGACCTGGCCATCGACGGCGATGCTGTAATAGCTGGCGGTGCCTTTCCAGCCGCAGACGGTGTGATGGTCGCTCGGCTGCAGGTAGGCGGCATTTACCGCACCGACCGGAAAATACAGGTTGCCTTCGACGACTTCGATTGCATCGGTTGGCGCTTCGGCGATGACGGTATTGTTCCAGACTGCTTTTGGCATGGGAGTTTCCTCGGTTTGGTGGATTGGAGAGGGGTCGTCACCGGCCGGTATCGGAAAAGTCGCCGGACGACGTGTCACCAGTGTAGCGCCGCCATCGCGACGCTGCAGCGGCGTGCCTCGCATGCCGCTGCGCCAGGTTCCGGCCCGGCGCACGATGCTCGCTAGCCGGTGTTGCGCAAACCCGCTGCAACGCCATTGATGGAGAGCTGGATGCCACGCTGCACCCTGGCGTCCCGGTGGCTGTCTTTCGCCATGCTGGCGCGGTGGCGCTTCAGCAGCTCGACCTGCAGGTGATTCAGCGGATCGAGATAGGCGAAGCGATTCTTGATCGAGCGGGCCAGCAGCGGATTGCCGGCCAGGCGTTCGCTGCTGCCGGTAATGGCTTCCAGGCAGTCGACGGTGCGCGCATGCTCGGCTGCGAGGCGATTGAAGATCGTCTTGCGCAGCTTGCGGTCGGTTACCAGGGTCGCGTAGCGCGACGCCAGCGCCAGGTCGGTCTTCGCCAGCACCATGTCCATGTTGGAGAGCAGGGTGGCGAAAAACGGCCACTGGTTGAACATCGCGCGCAGCAGTTCCAGGCGCTGCTTGCGGGTGGCAAGGAGCTCTGCCTTCTTGCCGGCGGCGATGTTGCCGGCATCGCGCTTGCCGCTTTTTCGATCGGCTTCGGGTGCGGCGTCGCCATGTTCGAGCCAGTCGGCCACCGCCGTGCCGAAACCGTACCAGCCCGGCAGCAGCAGCCGGCACTGGCCCCAGGAAAAGCCCCAGGGAATCGCGCGCAGGTCTTCGATGCGGCGGCTGGCGGTGCGGGAGGCCGGCCGGCTGCCCAGGTTGAGCTGGGCGATTTCCGCAATCGGCGTCGACTGGAAAAAATAATCGGTGAAGCCCGGCGTGCCGTAGACCAGGTGCCGGTAGGCCTGATAGGCCTGCTCCGACAACACGCTCATGACGCGCTCGAACTGTTCGAGCTGGCGTCCGCTTTTCATGCCGGCGCCACCGGCGGGCGCCGGCAGCAGGCTCGCTTCGAGCGTCGCGGCCACCAGCAATTCGAGGTTGCGCCGGCCGATTTCGGGATTGGAAAATTTCGAGGCGATGGTCTCGCCCTGTTCGGTCAGCCGGATCTGGCCGTTGACGGTGCCCTGCGGCTGGGCGCGAATGGCTTCGTAGCTGGGGCCGCCGCCGCGCCCGACCGTGCCGCCGCGGCCATGAAAGAGGCGCAGGCGCACGCCGGTCCGCTCGAACACGTCCACCAGCGCCAGTTCGGCCTTGTAGAGTTCCCAGTTCGACGTCAGGAAACCGCCGTCCTTGTTCGAATCCGAATAGCCCAGCATGACTTCCTGCAGGTCGCCCTGGCGTGCGATCAGGCGCCGCACCGGCGGCAGCGCCATGAAGGCGGCCATGATGTCGGCGGCGCAGCGCAGGTCGGGAATGGTCTCGAACAGCGGTATGACCATCAGTTCGAAGCCGTGCGCCGGCGACTGTTCGTCCGCATTGTCCGCGCCGCTCGCCTCGGACATCGACAGCAGGCCGGTTTCGCGCTGCAGCAGCAATACTTCCAGCAGGTCGGAGACGGTCTCGGTATGCGAGATGATGTAGTTGCGGATGGCCCGGGCGCCATTGCGCTGGCGGATCGCCCGCGCCGCCCGCAGCACTTCGAGCTCGGAGGTGGTGAGCGCCGAGTACTGCTGGTAGGGCGAATGCAGCAGGCGCGGCTTGGCCAGTTCGGCCAGCAGCAGCACGATCTTCTTGGCTTCGGTCAGGTCGGCGTAACGCGGCTCGACCTGGGCCGTTGCGAACAGCTCGGCCAGTACCTTCTCATGCACGTCGGAGGTCTGGCGCAGGTCGAGTGTTGCCAGGTGAAAGCCGTAGATCTGCACGGCGCGTTTCAGGGTGGCCAGGCGCGGCTTGACCAGCACGTCGCCGTGATGCGCGATGAGCGAATCGATCAGCGTCTGCAGGTCGGCTGAAAACTCCCGCGCACTCGGATAGGCGGGCGCCGGCCCGACTTCGCGCCGCACCAGGGCGGTCGCACCGAGCGCGCGCGCGCTTGCCGCCAGGCGCGCATACATGCCGATCAGTGCGCGCCGGTAGGGCTCGTCGCTGCGATGCGCCGAAGCGTCCGGCGAGCGGTCGGCCAGCGTCTGCAGGTCGCTGCTCACATCCACCAGGAGGGTCGATACCGACAGTTCGGCGCCCAATGCATGCACCTCCTCGAGATAGAACTCGAGGATGGTTGCCGATTGGCGCATCAGCGCATGCTTCATGGTGCCGGCGTCGACATTCGGATTGCCGTCGCGGTCGCCGCCGATCCAGCTGCCCATCTGCACGAACGGCGGCAACAGCGCCGTTGCCGAACGGCGCGCGCGCGGCGCATGCTGCAGGCCGAGTTCGGCCTCGATGTCCTGGTACAGCGCCGGCAGCTCGCGCAGGAAGGTGATGCGGTAGTACGACAGCGCGTTTTCGATTTCGTCGGCCACCGTCAGCTTCGAATAGCGCAGCATGCGGGTCTGCCAGAGCGTGGCCACCTGGGCATGCAGCAGCATGGCGTTTTCGGCGCGCTCGCGCGGCGTTTGCGGCAGGTCGCGCGCTGCCAGCAAATGGGCGATCTTCGATTCGGCGTCCAGGATGCTCTTGCGCTGGACTTCGGTCGGATGGGCGGTCAGCACCGGCGAAATCAGCGCATTGCGGAAAAACGCCTGCACCGCCGGATTGCCCACGCCGGCGGCCTGCAGGGTCGTTAGGGCATGCGCGATGCTGCCGGCTTTTGCCGGCGAGCCTGCCATCAGGTGGGCGCGGCGGCGGCGGTTGTGATGCTGGTCTTCGGCGATGTTGGCCAGATGCGAGAAATACGAAAACGCCCGCACCACCGAGATGGTTTCTTCCAGGCTCAGCTTCTTCAGCAGCTTGTCGAGGTTGGCGCCGGCATCGGTGTCGGCGTCGCGCCGGAAGCGCACCGCGGTCTGGCGGATCGCTTCGACCACGGCAAACACCGCCGCGCCTTCCTGCTCGCGCAGGACGTCGCCCAGGAGACGTCCGAGCAGCCGGATGTCTTCCTTCAGGGGCGCATCCTTTTGCGGCAGCGCGGGCGCATCGAGCGCGGTGCCGGCTTTCCTGCGCGCGGCCTTGGGCGCGGCGCCCGGTGCAGGCGGCGTGCCGGTTTTCATGGGCAGGGAGGCGGCGGTGTGGACTGCCTGGCGGGTCGTGGCGGAATCGGTCTTGGACATGGCTCTCGGTCAGGTGGGGCAGCTGCCGAAGGCGTCAATCCAGGGCGGGCTGCATGATAAGATTCTTTGCTAACTGCACCGCGACGATACGGCGCTTGCACTACCGGCGACCGTTGTTGTGGTCGTGCCGGCCCTGATTGTGACGGTGGTGCGGTGGCGGTGTTGCTGCGCTGCGTAAGCGGGTCTGGCATCGCTGGACGATCCGCCGCCCTCCCGAATTTTTTCACGCCTATTGAATGAGCCTGCCTTGAATCCGATTCTTCCCACCCGCCTGGTGATTGCCTCGCGTGAAAGCCGCCTGGCAATGTGGCAAGCGCAGCATGTGCGCGATCGCCTGCTCGCATTATATCCGCAGTGCGACGTCCGAATTCTCGGCATGACCACGCGCGGCGACCAGATCCTCGACCGGACCCTGTCGAAGGTCGGCGGCAAGGGCCTGTTCGTCAAGGAGCTCGAAGTGGCGATGCGAGAAGGACGCGCCGACCTTGCCGTGCATTCATTGAAAGACGTACCAATGGATCTGCCCGAGGGCTTTGCCCTGGCGGCAGTGCTGGCGCGCGAGGATGCGCGCGACGCCTTCGTCTCGAACGCGCATGCGACGCTGGCGAGCCTGCCGGATGGCGCGGTCGTCGGCACCAGCAGCCTGCGCCGCCAGGCCCTGATCGCGGCGCGTTTTCCGCACCTGGTGATCCGGCCGCTGCGCGGCAATCTCGACACCCGGTTGGCCAAGCTCGATCGCGGCGAGTACGCAGCGATCATCCTGGCGGCGGCAGGCCTGAAGCGCCTCGGCCTGCCACAGCGCATCCGCGAACTGATCTCGCCCGAGCACAGCCTGCCGGCGCCGGGCCAGGGTGCGATGACCATCGAAATCTGCAGCGAGCGCAGCGATCTCGCGCGCTGGCTGGCGCCCTTGAACGATCACGACAGCGCCCAGGCCGTGACCGCCGAGCGGACCCTGTCGAAGGCGTTCGGCGGCAGTTGCCAGATTCCGCTGGCCGCCTTTGCCACCATCGAAGGCGATCGCATGTGGCTGCGCGCAATGGTGGCGACACCGGACGGCAAGCGCGTGGCAACCGCCGAAGCAAGCGGGCCGGTCGACGCACCCGATGCCTTGGGCCTGCAGATTGCGCAGGCCCTGCGCGCGCAGGACGCCGCCGGCATCCTGGCCGCCTGCCTGGCCGACGCTGCGGCGCAGGATGACTGACAGCCTGCGTTTGCCGCCGGTGGTGGTGACGCGTCCGCTGGCGCAAGCGCAGGCATTGCAGCAAAAGATCGCCGCAATCGGCTGCGAGGCAATCGTCTTTCCACTTCTCGAAATTCATCCGCTGGCCGACACCACCGCGCTCGACGCCGCGCTGGCGACGCTGGAGCGCTATGCATTGGTTGCCTTCGTCAGCCCTAACGCAATCGACGCCGCGTTTGCGCGCCGCGCCGACTGGCCAGCCTCGGTGCCGCTGGCGGTAATGGGCGAGGGCAGCCGCCAGGCGCTGGCCGCGCATGGCGTCACGGCTGCCGCCACCCGCATCTACAGCCCGCTCGACACCGAGCGCACCGATTCGCAGACGCTGCTGGCAGCGCTCGACCTGCCCGCGCTGGCAGGCCGGGAAGTGCTGATCCTGCGCGGCGAAAGCGGCCGCGAACTGCTGGCCGACGCACTTGCCGCAGCCGGTGTGCAGGTGACGCAGGTGGCAGCCTACCGGCGCGCCGCGCCGCGCCTCGATGCTGCCGGCGCGGCGCAACTGCAGCACTTGCTGGCAAGCGGCTGCGACTGGATCATCACCAGCTCCGAAGCGCTGCAGATACTGGTACGCATGGTCGAGCAGGCAGGCAGCACGCAGCCGCCGCAGGATGTTGTTGTTAAATTGAAACACCAAAGGCTGATCGTCCCCCACGCGCGCATTGCGGAAACCGCGCAGGCGCTGGGTTTTTGCAACGTGATTCGCACGGCTTCCGGCGACGAACGCCTGCTTGCCGCGTTACAATTCCGCAATGACTGATCTGCCTTCCTTAAGCGACGCCGGCGCCTCTCCGAATGCAGCGGCGATTCCGGCACCCGGGCGCGCGACTGCCGCCACCCTGGTCGAGTCGTCTGCGTTACACACCGAGATACGGCGTGCGCTGCGTCCCATCCATGTCGCGCTTGTGGTACTGGCAGTGGTCGCAGTCGCTTTCTGGATCAGCAGCCGCATGGCTGCCGGCGAACTGCGCGACGAAACCGCGCGCCACCTGAAGGCGGGCGAGGTGATGGCAACCGAGACCCGCCTGCTGGTCAAGTCGCTGGCCGAGACGAATCGCGAACTGCAGGCAAAGGTCACCGTTTTGGAGAGCAAGCAGGTCGAAGCCCAGAGCCAGCAACTGGCCCTTGAGCAGCTCTACCAGGATCTGTCGAAAAATCGCGATGACTGGGCGCTGGCCGAAACCGAGCAGGTGCTGTCGACCGCCAGCCAGCAGCTGCAGCTGGCCGGCAATGTGCAAGGCGCGCTGATCGCGCTGCAAAATGCCGACAGCAGGCTGTCCCGTTCGGACAAGCCGCAGTTCATCGTCATCCGGCGCGCGCTCGCCCATGACATCGAGCGCCTGAAGGCACTGCCCATCCTCGACCTGACCGGCATCGCCCTGCGCCTCGACAGCATCATCGGGCAGATCGACGCCATGCCGCTGCTGGCTGATGAAAAACCGGCGCTTCCCGCTACCCAGCCGAAAAAATCCTACCGTCCTGCAGCGCGTCCCGAGGCGGCCCTTGCCGTGGCGGCCCGTGGCGGCAGGTCGGGCGCCGTGGCGCCTGCGGCACCCTCCGGCGAATGGCTCTACAGCCTGGAAGACAAGTGGCAGAGCTGGAGCAACGAGATGTGGGGCGAGATCCGCCAGCTCATCCGGGTGCGTTCGGTCGATACGCCCGACGCGCTGTTGCTCTCGCCGGGCCAGGCTTATTACGCCCGCGAAAACCTGAAGCTGCGCCTGCTGAATGCGCGGCTGGCGCTGCTGTCGCGTAACGAGTCGGCGTTCAGAAGCGACATGATTGCCTCGCAGGATGCGATCCTGAAATACTTCGATACCCGCGCCCGCCAGACGCAGACGGCGCAGGCGCTGCTGCGCCAGGTGCAATCGAGCAATCTGGCCATCGAACTGCCGACATTGGCCGAAAGCCTCAACGCGGTGCGTAACTACAAGGCAAAGCCGTAGCATGCGTCTATTCCTATGGCTGCTGGTGCTGCTGGCAACGGCAATCGGCCTGGCGGTGCTGGCGCGCTTCAATCCCGGCAACGTCGTGCTGTTCTACCCGCCGTACCGGGTCGACCTGTCGCTGAATTTTTTCCTGCTACTGGCAACCCTGCTGTTCATGTTTCTGTATGTGCTGGTCGACGCCATCCGTTCGACGCGCGAAATGCCGCGCAAGGTGGCGTCGTACCGCCGGGCCAAGCGCGAGCGCGAGGGTAACCAGGCCTTGCGCGACGCCTTGAAGGCACTCTTCGAAGGCCGCTTCGGGCATGCGGAAAAAGCCGCCACGCGCGCGGCGCATTCGCCTGAGAACGCCGGCCTGGCCGCGCTCATCGCAGCGCGCGCCGCGCACTGGATGCGGCAGTCGGTGCGGCGCGACGCCTGGCTGCAGCAGGCGGCGGCGACGCCGGCCCTGAAGCCGGCGCGGCTGATGACGGCGCTCGAGCTGCTGGTCGACGCGCACGATCCGCAGCAGGCGCTGGCAACGGTGCAGGAGTTGAATGCCAGCGGCACGCGCCATATTCATGCGCAGCGCCTGGCCCTGAAAGCCAGCCAGCAGGCGCAGGACTGGCCGGAAGTGTTGCGCCTGACGCGCGCGCTCGACAAGAATCATGCATTGCATCCGGCGCTTTCGACCCGGCTGCGCGAACTGGCATATGCCGACCTGCTGACGACGCAGCCGCACGACGCCGAATCGTTGCGCAATGCCTGGTTTGCGATACCGGCCGAAGACCGCCTGCAGCCCTTCGTCGCAAGCCGTGCGGCCGCAGCCTTCACGGCGCACGGCCTTGCCGACGATGCCCGCCTGCTGGTGGAAAAAGCACTGGCTGTGCACTGGGACGAGCGCCTGGTGCGCGCCTACCGCAACTGCGCCGCGCCCGAAGCCTCGCCAACGCTGGTGGCGCAGATCGAGCGCTGCGAAGCCTGGAGCACGACCCGTTCGGGCGATGCGCAGCTGATGCTGACGCTGGGCGTGCTGTGCCTGAAGCAGAAACTCTGGGGCAAGGCGCAGCGGCATCTGGAACACGCCCTGGTGCAGGCCGACGATGTGGCAAGTCGTCGCGAAACCCACCTGGCGCTGGCGCAGTTGCATGAAGCGCTCGGTCATGCGCAGGACGCTGCCACGCAGTATCGGCTATCGGCACGCTGCATCTGACATGGCACGGCGGCGGCGTGCTGCAAAAATGCCATCGCGCGCGGCGCCGCAGGGCCTGGATCGCGTTGGAAAGCCGCTATAATTCAGCCCAGCCGCCGCTTTCGTTTTTCGGGCCGTTTTCCTCCCTTCACCTCGAGAATTAGCCATGAGCCTCAATAAAGTATCCGCCGGTCGCGATGTGCCCAATGACTTCAACGTCATCATCGAAATCCCGATGAATGCCGATCCGATCAAGTATGAAGTCGACAAGGAATCCGGCGCCATTTTCGTCGATCGCTTCATGAGCACGGCGATGCACTATCCGTGCAACTACGGCTACATTCCGCATACCATTGCAGACGACGGCGATCCGGTCGACGTGCTGGTGATCACGCCCTTTCCCCTGTTTCCCGGTGTCGTCGTACGCTGCCGTACCATCGGCGTGCTGAAGATGACGGATGAAGCCGGCGGCGACGCCAAGCTGCTGGCCGTGCCGGTCGACAAGATCCTGCCGATCTATACCCATTGGCAGAAGCCGGAAGACATGAACGACCTGCGCCTGCAGCAGATCCAGCACTTCTTCGAGCACTACAAGGATCTGGAGCCGAACAAATGGGTCAAGATCGAAGGCTGGTTCGGGCCGGACGAGGCGAAGGCCGAAATCATGGCCGGCATCGCCGCCTACGACAAGACCCTCGACAAGCCGAACTACTGAGCGACGTCGGCGCCTTGCCCGTTCCCTTCGCTTCGCTGCCTCCATGGCCGCCGGTTTCCTGTCTACGCCAACCGGCGCCGCGCCCGTGACAGCGGTGCCGGCAGGCCGTCTTGAAATCAGCGACGACGCCCGCGCAGCCCGCGACGCGCTGCTGCGCCGCGTCTCGGCCGATGCCGATCTGCCGACACTGGGCAGCGCCGTTGCCCGCGTGGTGCAGCTGGCGTCCTCCGACGATGACTCGGTGCGGGCGCTGGCGCATTTCCTGTTGTCGGACGTGGCGCTCACGCAAAAGGTGCTGCGCCTGTCCAACACCGTGGTCTACCGCACGGCGGGCGGCGTGCCGGTCACCACCATCTCCCGCGCGATTTTTTTGCTCGGCTTCGATACCGTCAAGACCAGTGCGCTGGCGATGCTCCTGGTCGACGGCATGAAGGGCAAGCATGCCCACAGCGTGCGCACCGAACTCAGCTTTGCGCTGGGCGCCAGCGTGATCGGTCGCGAGCTGGCCCGTCGCAGTCATTTCAAGGATGCCGAAGAAGCCGCCGTGGCGGCGCTTTTCAAGAACATGGGCCGCCTGCTGGTGGCGGCACACGACCATCGTCTCTATACCGAAATCGCCCGTCTGAGCGACGCCGGCACCCATACGCCGGCGCAGGCTTCGATGCATGTGCTGGGATGCAGTTTCGAGATGCTGGCCGAATCGGTGCTGCAGGAGTGGCAGATTCCCGACACCATCATCAACGCCCTGGCGCCGCTGCCATCCGGCGCCCTGAGGCCGCCGCGCAGCCGGCAGGAATGGTTGCAGCAGGTGGCAGCCTTCAGCACTGCCGCCGCAGCGCTGATACCGAAAATGACGCAGCCCGGCGAGGATGTGGCCAGCCGTGCGCTGCTCTCCCGCTTTGGCGCTGCCCTGAACCTGGACGGCCCGCGCCTGGCCGAACTGATGGCGACGGTTGCCAAGGAAACCCGTGCGCTGCGCCACAACGCCGATCTGCTGTTCGGCGCCGAAGGCGTCGAGGCAGGGCAGGGCGACGCCGCTGTCGATGATGCCGAAGACGATGGCGGCCTGCCGTCCGAGTTGCTGCTTCAGGGTGCGGAAGGCGCCGGCCAGGCGATCGACATGGAGGCGCGCCATCCCAGCGGCAAACCGCTGCACGCACGTGAACTGTTGCAAGCCGGCGTGCAGGACGTGACGCAAATGATGGCCTCTGGCCGCCTGCGGGTAAATGACCTGATCCTGCTGGCGCTGGAAACCCTGTACCGCGGCATGGGATTTCGCTTTGCGACGGTCTGCCTGCGCGACGTCGCAACCGGCCAGTTCCGCTCGCGCATTGCGCTTGGCGAAGACAATGCGCGGCTGCAGAAGGGCTTCGTCTTTGCGGCCACCAGCAAGCGCGACCTGTTTACCCTGGCCATGGAAAACGATGCCGATCTCCTGATCGCCGACGCCAGTGCGCCGAAGATCGCGGCGCTGATACCGCCCTGGCATCATGCACTGATGCCGGACGTGCGCAGCTTCATCGTGGTGCCGCTGGTGGTGCAGAAGGTGCCGTTCGGTTTCTTTTATGCAGACCGGACCTGCACGGCGCCGGAAGGCGTGCCACCGGACGAAACGGCGCTGATCAAGACGCTCAAGGGGCAGGTGCTGGCCGCACTCGGGGCGCGCTAGCGCGACGGTTGAAGGCCCTTTTTCGCTCGCCTGCCTTGTCCGCTGCCGCGAGCGAAAAATGAAAACCCGGCACGCCGATAGAGGTGTTCTTTGCCCCACGCAACAGTATTTGCCCCGGTTTGCGCACGCGCAAAAAACAATCGTTCAATGTCGTTATCGTTACGACGGTGGCGCACCCGGTCACCAGGGCGATTTCCCGGAGCAGCCAGGGATCGATTTTCTGGCGATTTTCCTGCCTCGGGCAGATCCAGCCAAAAACTTCTCAGGCACAAAGACACGGCAAGCTTCCTTTCGCATGAGGCAGGAGAGGTGGCCGAATGCGATATCGAAGTTACCGATCACCGGAGGTTGTCGTGCGAATCTTTTGTTGTGGGGGTAGTGCTAACGATGTCGTCGAGACCGATGCGATGAATCGTCAAACGCCAATCGAGCGTCTCGCCCGGATATTACGACCCAACCGAGTTCCGCGTTCGCCGGCACAGGAAACACTTTCACCCCTGCCGCGACCGCGTCGGCCCCCGCCACCGTCACCGCCATTGCCGATTGATCCCGATGCGGCCTGTGTCGTACCCGGAGAACCACCTGCCTGGCTGTATCAACGGTTTGGAAGCTGGCTCTGGAGTTGCTACACCTGGAATGCATTTGACACATTGTCCCCGGCACAAAAAATCGATCATGTGATGGATGCGGTTTCAGGCTTGGCACCGGCGCAAAACGTGTCACACCAAAATATCCAGCTTGGCCACCGCGAGCTGACCGTCAGAGAAGCACTATCGTATGCGCTGGAAATAGCGATCGAATCAAAACCGTCTGCCGTGGCGCCCATCAGCAGGCGATTGCTACAGCTCCATCCCGATCCCGATCCCCATCAGCCGGATACATTTCTACTGTTCGGTGTCGATTTCACGCGCAAGCGGCTTGCCGAATGGGCACATTCGGTGGGCTTGCCCGGAAAAGGCGAACCATTAATGTCACGAAATTCCGTTATCGCCAAAGTCGAACAGTATATGTATGCGCGCGGCGGCAATCAGAATGTGCACGCATCGGTCGTGGAAAGGCAGATGGCCATGCAATTGCAGCGGATGGCAGCGGTAACGCCGGATCGGGCCGTTTCAGACGAAACCGCCCTCAATGAAATATCTGCTTGTCTGGCGGAAAACAGTGCAGCATTCCGCGCTTTTTCTGAAAAATTCGGCAGCGCCGGCACACTCCGGAACTCGCACGTCATGCAGACGCTCATGACGGTCTGGAAATATATTCGCTCGCGCACGGACCAATCACTTCGGCGCCAACTTGAAGCATCGCTGGTCGCCAAGTTTGCCGAGATAGATTCCGAACGGCCATGCTGCGGCGGCGTGATGCAACGCATCATTGACGTGCCAACGGCGATCGACTGGACACTTGCATCGCGCGTTTCTGTCGATGAAATCAGGCAAGAACTACAAACGCTCGCAGCAAAAATCTGTGAAGAATGGGACAGGACCAATGATCAACTGCAGCACTTCGTACGTTCGGAGATCAGGGAACGAAATGTCGTGGGCGACCCGGAACAGATCTTGAATGAATTGAAACGGGATCGTTTTCTGCTGGTCGCAGATGTAGAGTACCGATTGCTGCGGGGCATTGATGCCAAGCTTGTGAAAGTAGAAGCAGAGCGCGTCTTTCCCGTCGGCGTCATCCTCTGAACCGGCCGATGATCAGTCCCTGTCCGCCGTGCGAAACGGATTGCGCTCGTTGAGTTCATCCATGTAGGCATCGATGCCACCGCTTTCCTGCGCCAGAAACCGCTCGATGGCATCGGCAAAGGACGGATGCGCCAGCCAGTGCGCCGACCAGGTCTTGGTCGGCAAGAAGCCACGCGCCATCTTGTGTTCGCCCTGGGCGCCGCCCTCGAAGCAGCCGATGCCCTGCGCGATGCAGTATTGGAGCGGCTGGTAGTACGCCGTTTCGAAATGCAGGCAGGGCACTTCCTCGATGGCGCCCCAGTAGCGGCCATACATGGTGGTGGCGGAATGGATCAGCAGGGACGAGGCAATCGGCTTGCCGTTGCGCTCGGCGATCACCAGCAGGATATTGCCTGGCATCGAGGCGCCGATGCGCAGGAAGAAATCCAGGTTCAGGTAGGGCGAGGAATGATGGGCGCTGTAGGTGTGGTCGTAGCAGCGCTTGAAGAAGCGCCAGTCGGCGGGGGTGATTTCAACGCCCGGCACCTGGCGAAAGCTCACGCCTGCCTCGGCCACCTTGCGCCGCTCGGCGCGGATGTTCTTGCGCTTCTTGCGTTCCAGCGTTTCGAGGAAGGCATCGAAGTCGGCGTAATTGTCGTTCAACCAATGGAACTGCACGCCCGAGCGCAGCAGGAAGCCGGCCGCCTGCAGCGCTTCTGCCTGCTGCTGCGGCGGATACAGGATGTGGGTCGACGACAGGCCGGTGTTTTCCTGCACCGCCTTCAGGGTCTCGATGAGTGCGGCCTGCGCTGCGGCGTCGCGCGCCATCAGGCGGCTGCCGGTCACCGGCGTGAAGGGAACTGCGCACAGGAGCTTCGGATAATACCGCAGGCCGTTGCGCCGGTAGGCGTCCGCCCAGGCCCAGTCGAAGACATACTCGCCATAGGAATGCGACTTTGCATACAGCGGCATTGCCGCCATCAGCACATCCTGGTGCCATAGAGTCAGAAACTGTGGCTGCCAGCCGGAGTCCAGCGAAGCCGAGCCGGAAGCATGCATCGCGTCGAGAAAGGCGAACGACACGAAGGGATTGGCGTCCGGTTGGGAGCGCACGAGATCGTCCCAGGCAGTCGCGCCGATGTCGGAGAGGGAAGAAATGATACGCGTGCGATAATTCAAATCCTGCCTCGTCGATGCATCGAACAACCAATTCCCCATCACCATGACCGTAAAAGTCGCGATTGCGCAAATCAACAGCACCGTCGGCGACCTTGCCGGCAATGCAGACAAAATTCTCGTCGCCTGCCGCCAGGCGCATGCGGATGGCGCCGACATCGTCGTCACGCCCGAGCTGTCGCTGGTAGGCTATCCGCCCGAAGACCTGCTGCTGCGCCCGTCATTTTACGCAAAAAGCGCCGATGCGTTTGCCACGCTCACGGCGGCGCTGGCCGAGCTGCGCGGCCTGCACGTCGTGCTGTGTCATCCGCTGGTGCAGGAGCGGCTGTGCTACAACGCCGCCTCGGTGGTGTGCGACGGCGCCGTGCTCGGCATCTATCGCAAGAGTGCCTTGCCCAACGACGCCGTGTTCGACGAAAAGCGCTATTTCACCGCTGCCCACGACACCTTCGTCTTCACGGTTGGCGGCGTCGCGTTCGGCATCAACATCTGCGAAGATACCTGGTATCCGGAGCCGCCGGCGCGCGCCAGGGCGTCGGGGGCGCAGGTGCTGCTGGTGCCGAACGGCTCGCCTTTTCACCTGCGCAAGCAGCACCTGCGCCATGAGGTGATGCTGGCAAACGTCAGCAGCCAGGGGCTGGCGCTGGTGTATGCCAACCTCGTCGGCGGCCAGGACGAACTTATTTTCGACGGCAACTCGTTCGTCCTCGATGCCAGCGGCGTCGTCTGCGCCACGCTCGCCCATTGTGCCGAAGACCTGCGCATCGTCGACTTCGACGCCGGCGGCCGGCCGCTGACGGATCCGCACCGTCCGCCCGAAGCGCAGCGCTCGGTGGAGGCGCAGGCCTACGCCGCGCTGGTGCTGGGCGTGCGCGACTACGTGCGCAAGAACGGTTTTCCGGGTGTGGTCATCGGACTGTCAGGCGGTGTCGATTCCGCACTGACACTGGCCATTGCGGTCGACGCCCTGGGCGCCGACCAGGTGCGCACCGTGATGATGCCGTCGCCCTACACCGCCGAAATTTCCTGGGTCGATTCACGCGACATGGCAAAACGCATCGGCGTGCGCTACGACGAGATTGCGATCAACGACTGTTTCGCCGCATTTCGCACGACACTTGCCGGCGAATTCGCCGGCCTGGCCGAAGACACCACCGAAGAAAACATCCAGGCCCGCATCCGCGGCACCATCCTGATGGCGCTGTCGAACAAGCACGGCCTGATTGTTCTGACGACCGGCAACAAGAGCGAGATGGCGGTCGGCTATTGCACCCTCTACGGCGACATGGCCGGCGGTTTCGCGGTCATCAAGGATATCGCCAAGACGCTGGTCTACCGGCTCTGCGCCTACCGCAACACGATTTCCGACGTCATTCCGGCGCGCATCCTCACACGCGCGCCCTCGGCCGAACTGCGTCCGGACCAGACCGACCAGGATTCGCTGCCGCCCTACGAAGTGCTCGACGCGATCATGCAAATGTATATGGAAGAAAATCTCGGCATTGCTGATATTCTGGATGCCGGGTTTCGGCGCGAGGATGTCGAACGCATCACGCGCCTGATCAAGATAAACGAATACAAGCGCCGCCAGGCGCCGGTGGGCATCCGCATCACCCATCGCGCATTCGGTCGTGACTGGCGCTATCCGATCACTTCGAAGTTTCGCGAGTAGGGCCGGCACCTCACTGACGACGCGTGCTGTATTGCAACGGCGGGGCTGGTGCCTGGAATAAGTTGCTTTTAGGAATTAAATATCGGGATTTTGGTGCTACACTTTCTGGAGCTTTCATGAAACAGATTACTGCAATTATCAAGCCGTTCAAGCTCGACGAAGTGCGTGAAGCACTCGCCGATGTCGGTGTCAGCGGGCTGACCGTCACGGAAGTCAAGGGCTTCGGACGGCAAAAGGGTCATACCGAGCTGTATCGCGGCGCTGAATATGTCGTGGATTTTTTACCCAAGGTGAAGATCGAAGCCGTCGTCGATGAAGCCGTTGCCGACCAGGCGATCGAGGCCATCATCATGGCAGCACGCACCGGCAAGATCGGTGACGGCAAGATCTTCGTGCGCACCGTCGAACAGGTGATCCGGATCCGTACCGGTGAGACCGGCGTCGACGCTGTCTGAAGTCTTCCGAAAAGCAGTCAATGCCACCTGTTCGGGCGTCGTTCGTCCTCGTATCACTTGTGCGCGTTCTTGCAGGTCTTCGGCCCGCGCTGGCCGCGGCGCTGGCAGTTGCAGGCCTGGCCCTCTGCGCGCCGGCGCATGCCGAAACCGGTGTGACCGACCAGAAGATCCTGCTCGGCCAGTCGGCGGCCTTTACCGGCGCGGCGGCCCAGCTCGGCCTGCAGCTGCATGCCGGCGCCAAGGCGTATTTCGATGCGCTCAATGCCCAGGGCGGCATATACGGCCGGAAAATCGAAATCATCCAGGCCGACGACAGGTACGAAGCCGACCTGGCAGCTGCCAACACCCGGCGCCTGATCGAGTCGGACAATGTCTTCGCCCTGTTCGGCTATGTCGGCACGCCGACCAGCAATGCGGCGCTGCCCATCTTCACGCAGGCAAAGGTGCCGTTTTTTGCACCTTTTACCGGCGCCGAATCGCTGCGCCAGCCCTTCAATCGCGAGATCTTCAACATCCGCGCCAGCTATTTCGACGAGACCGAACATCTGGTCGAGCGCCTGGTCAGGACCGGCATGCAGAAGATCGCGGTCTTTTACCAGAATGACGCCTATGGCCGCGCCGGACTTGCCGGCGTCGAACGGGCGATGAAGGCGATGAACGTGGCGATGGTGGCAACGGCAACGGTGGAGCGCAACAGCGCCGATGTAGCCGCCGCGGTGGCGGCAATCCTGCCGAAAAAGCCGGATGTGATCATCCAGATCAGCGCCTATGCCTCGTCGGCCGCCTACATCCACGCCATGCGCAGGTCCGGCTACACCGGGCAGTTCTACAACGTCTCGTTCGTCGGCAGCCAGGCGCTGGCCGACGCGCTCGGCAAGGATGGCCCGGGCGTGGTGATTTCCCAGGTCGTGCCATTTCCCTGGCATGCGGCCACGCCGGTGGTGAGCGAATACCAGAAGGTCATGGCAAGGGCCGGCCTTCGAGACTGGAATTTTTCCAGTCTCGAAGGCTTCATCGCCGCCAAGGTATTTACCGAAGGATTGCGCCGTGCCGGACGCGACCTGACGCGTGAAAAACTCATTCAGGCCCTCGAGTCGATCAACCGCAACAATTTCGACATGGGCGGTTTCGATGTCGGCTTTTCAGCGTCGAATCACAACGGCTCGAAATATGTCGACATGACCGTCATCACCAAGGACGGCAGATTCCGCGACTGAGGCCACGCAGTCATGCGCGGGTCAGGAGGTCTGCGCCTTGAGCAGCACCACCAACGCACCGCTGCCGCCGTCGGAAGCCTTGGCCTGACAGAAGGCGATCACTTCGTCCTTTTGCACCAGCCAGTTGCGCACCTTGTTCTTCAGCACCGGTTCCTTGTTGATCGAACCGAGTCCCTTGCCGTGAATGATGCGCACGCAGCGCAGGCCGCGCCGGCAGACGCTGCGCAGGTATTCGGCCAGGGCGGTGCGGGCCTCATCGGTGCGCAGGCCGTGCAGGTCGAGCTGGCTCTGGATCACCCAGTGGCCGCGACGCAGCTTTTTCAAGGTATCGCTGCCGATGCCGGTGCGGGCGTAACTCAACGCCGCATCGGTGTCCATCAGCGTCTCGACACTGAAGTCGTCCGAGAGCGATTCGGCCAGTGCCGCCTGTTCATCTGCCAGGTGGTGCCGGGCGATTGGTTCCGGGCGCGGCATGTCGAGTTCGCGCCGGCCGGCCGTGGGCAGCGGGGCGACGGCGCCGATGCTGCGCTTGAAGAGGTCGGCTTCAAGCGCGGCTGCCGCCTCGCGCACCATGCGTTCGCGCTCGGCCTGCGCGCGCGCCGCCTGCTGTGCTTTCAGGTCGCTCGCCAGGCCTTGCAGCGCGGCGAAATCCTTGATCCGGGGAGCAGTCATGATGCCGATTCGGTGATACAGCGAGACACGATAGGAAAACCGCGCTACCTGAGCGGTGCGGTCCTGCAGCGGGCCGCGCAGGCGCGGCGCTGGCGCGTCAGTCTTCCAGGCTTTCCAGATAGCGTTGCGCATCCAGCGCTGCCATGCAACCGGTGCCGGAACTGGTGATCGCCTGGCGATACACATGATCCTGCACGTCTCCGGCGGCAAATACGCCCGGCACGCTGGTGGCCGTGGCCATGCCTTCGAGGCCGGTGCGGGTGCGGATGTAGCCGTCCTTCATGTCGAGCTGGCCGTCGAAGATGCCGGTGTTGGGCTTGTGGCCGATGGCGATGAAGACGCCGTGCAGCGTCACCGGCGTGACGCTGCCGTCAACCGTCGACCGGATGCGCATGCCGGTCACGCCGCTGTCGTCGCCGACGACTTCGTCGAGGGTGTGGTTCCATTTGACCTCGATCTTGCCTTCCGCGACCTTCGCCATCAGGCGGTCGATCAGGATCGGCTCGGCGCGGAATTTCTCGCGCCGGTGCACCACCGTCACCTTGGTGGCGATGTTCGACAGGTACAGCGCTTCCTCGACCGCCGTGTTGCCGCCGCCGATCACGGCGACTTCCTGGCCGCGATAGAAGAAACCGTCGCAGGTGGCGCAGGCCGACACGCCCTTGCCGGCAAACGCTTCTTCGGAGGGCAGGCCGAGATACTGCGCCGAGGCGCCGGTGGCGATGATCAGCGCGTCGCAGGTATAGACGCCGGCGTCGCCCACCAGGCGAATCGGCTTTTCGTTCAGATGCGTGGTGTGGATATGGTCGAAGATGATCTCGGTATCGAAGCGCTCCGCATGCTGCAGCAGGCGCTGCATCAGCTCCGGCCCCTGCACGCCCATCGGGTCGCCGGGCCAGTTCTCGACATCGGTCGTCGTCATCAATTGGCCGCCCTGTTCGACACCGGTGATGAGCACCGGTTTCAGGTTCGCCCGTGCCGCATAGACGGCAGCGGAATAACCCGCGGGGCCCGAACCGAGGATCAGTACATGCGCATGTTTTGGAGTGGCCATAGGGGTATCTTGTCTTTTTATCTAGAAAAGGGATTGCAGGGCATGCGTCGAAGCCGCACCGTTTTCGGCAGCGACAAGAAAAAATTGCGACCGACGTAACGCTGTTGTTGCATATATGCCGGCAGCAACAGGTTTTTCAACAGCGGCTGGATTAAAACGGTATTTGCATCAAAAGTTCGTTAAGATTATAGACGATGCTGCGTTGCGGTGACGCATCACCCCTTGCGTGTCAAGACGCACCTTCACCGGCATCGCTTCTCTCCACACAACCGCTTTCAGGCCGCACTGCGCCTTCGTCCATGATCAGAACCAGCCAGGCTTATACCCGCAGCACCACCGAGCCGCAACCGCTGCCCCACCGCGTCGTGCGCCTGCTCTCCGAAGCGCGCTGGCTGCTGCTTGCCGCGGTCGCGTCCTACCTGATCCTGGTCCTGGTCAGCTATACCCGCACCGATCCGGGCTTTTCGTTTTCGACCGGCGTGGCGCGCGTGCACAACTGGGGCGGGCGCAGCGGCGCCTACGTGTCGGATCTGCTGCTGTTCGTCTTCGGCGTTTCTGCCTGGTGGTGGTGCGTGCTGCTGCTGCGTATCGTCGCGGCCGGCTATCGCCAGCTCTCGCACCGCTTTCCCGAAGGTGGGGAGGCGGCAGCGGCCAGCGCACGCGAGAGTGGCGGCGAAGGCGACGACGCCGGCAATGAAACCCATCGTTACGAGCCGCTGATCCGCGCTTGCGGCTTTGCCCTGCTGTTGTCCGGCAGCGTGGCGCTGGAACATCTGCGCATGCATTCGCTCAAGGCGCAACTGCCGCGCGCGCCCGGCGGGGTGCTCGGCGAGATCATCGGCGGCGGCGCCGGCAGCGCCTTCGGCTTCACCGGCGCGACGCTGTTTCTGCTGCTGCTCTTCGGCGTGGGTTTCAGCCTGTTCTTCCATGTCTCGTGGCTGACGGTGGCCGAGCGCCTGGGCGGCTGGATCGAAACCGGCGTCGCACGGGTTCGCAACTTCTATGTCGCACGGGAAGACCGCAAGGTCGGCGTGGTCGCAGCCGTGCGGCGCGAGGAAGTCGTCGTCCAGGAGCGCAGCCGCATCGTCGAAGCCGCGCCGATGCGCATCGAGCCGCAGGTGATGGCGGTGCCGCGTTCCGAACGCATCGAAAAGGAACGCCAGGTGGTGCTGTTCTCGGACCATCCCGACACCAACCTGCCGCCGTTGTCGCTGCTCGACGCGGCGCCCATGACGCAGGAGACGGTCAGCGTCGAGACGCTCGAATTCACCAGCCGCCTGATCGAAAAAAAGCTCTCCGACTTCGGCATCGAAGTGCGCGTGGTCGCCGCCTTCCCGGGCCCGGTCATCACCCGCTACGAGATCGAGCCGGCCACGGGTGTCAAGGGCAGCCAGATCGTGGGTCTCGCGCGGGACCTCGCGCGCTCGCTGTCACTGACCTCGATCCGGGTGGTCGAAACCATCCCCGGCAAGAATTACATGGGACTCGAATTGCCGAATCCGAAACGCCAGATCGTGCGCCTGACCGAGATCCTCGGCTCGAAGGTCTACAACGACGGCGTATCGAGCCTCACCATTGCGCTGGGCAAGGACATCGCCGGCAATCCGGTGGTGGCCGATCTGGCGAAGATGCCGCATTTGCTGGTGGCCGGCACCACCGGTTCGGGCAAGTCGGTCGGCATCAATGCCACCATCCTGTCGCTGCTCTACAAATCCGACCCAAACCAGGTGCGCCTGATCCTGATCGATCCGAAGATGCTGGAGCTGTCCATCTACGAAGGCATTCCACACCTGCTCGCGCCCGTGGTGACCGACATGCGCCAGGCCGGCCATGCGTTGAACTGGGGCGTCAACGAGATGGAACGGCGCTACAAGTTGATGAGCAAACTCGGCGTGCGCAACCTGGCCGGCTACAACCAGAAGCTGATCGACGCCGAAAAGCGCGAAGAAAAGATTCCCAATCCTTTCAGCCTCACGCCCGACGCGCCGGAGCCGCTGGAAAAACTGCCGACCATCGTCATCATCATCGACGAGCTGGCCGACCTGATGATGGTCGTTGGCAAGAAGGTGGAAGAACTGATCGCCCGCATTGCGCAAAAGGCACGTGCTGCCGGCATCCACCTGATCCTGGCAACGCAGCGGCCCTCGGTGGACGTCATCACCGGCCTGATCAAGGCGAACATTCCGACCCGTATCGCCTTCCAGGTCAGCAGCAAGATCGATTCGCGTACCATTCTCGACCAGATGGGCGCCGAAGCGCTGCTCGGCATGGGCGACATGCTCTACATGCCGCCGGGTACCGGCCTGCCGGTGCGGGTGCACGGCGCCTTCGTCTCCGATGAAGAAGTGCACCGGGTGGTCGATCACCTGAAGGCGCAGGGCGCGCCGAACTACATCGAGGGCATTCTCGAAGGCGGCACCGCCGAAGAGGGCGCCGACGGCGTGCCGGCCGGCGAGACGTCATCCGGCGGCGAGGCCGATGCGTTATACGACCAGGCTGTTGCGGTGGTGCTGAAGAACCGGCGGGCGTCGATCTCGCTGGTGCAGCGGCATCTGCGCATCGGCTACAACCGCGCTGCGCGTCTGCTGGAGCAGATGGAGCAGAGCGGCCTGGTCTCGACCATGCAGTCCAACGGCAATCGCGAAATCCTGGTGCCGGCCGGCGCGGCAGCCGAATAGCCCGGACGCGGCGCGGGTACAATCGCAGCGCGTAGCATTGCGTGGCCTGCGGCGCAGTTGCCGCCCGCCTTTGCCATCCGCACTTGCCCCCGCACTTGCCACCCGCACTTGCCAACACTTCCGGGAACCGATCTTGACTCATTCGTATGCTCATTCGTATGCCAACGCAGTAACCGCAGTGCGGCCGCGCAGCGCCTGGCGTGCCGCAGCGCTGCTCATCGCTGCCGCGCTTGCCGCGCCACTTCCGGCGGCCGCCACCGCGCTCGAACAGTTCCAGTCCTTCGTTGCCGGCACCCGTGCCGCACGCGGCGCCTTCACGCAGCGCCTGGTCAAGGCCGACACCGCCGGCGGCGCCAGGGTGTCGAATGCATCGACCGGAACCTTTTTGTTTGCACGCCCGGGCAAGTTCATCTGGACGTATCAGAAGCCCTACGAGCAGTTGCTGCAGGCCGACGGCGACAAGCTCTTCATCTACGACAAGGATCTGAACCAGGTCACGGTGCGCAAGCTCGGCAATGCGCTGGGCTCGTCGCCGGCCGCGATCCTCTTCGGCAGCAATGACCTCGACAAGAATTTCAGCCTCAGGGAAATCGGCCTGAAGGATGGCCTCGAATGGCTCGAAGCCACGCCGCGCACGAAGGACACGACCTTCGAGAAGATCGGCATCGGCCTGCGCAACGGCTTGCCCGAGGCAATGGAGCTGCGCGATTCGTTCGGCCAGGTGTCGCTGCTCAGTTTCACCCGCTTCGAAAAAAATCCGGTGCTGGCTCCCGAACAGTTCCGGTTCGTGCCGCCAAAGGGCGCGGATGTCTTCAACAACTGAGCCGCTGCCGGGCACTGCCGAGAGCCACGCCCAGGCGCTGCGCAATGCGCCGCTGGCCGAACGGTTGCGACCGCAGACACTGGATGAGGTCATCGGCCAGCAACACCTGCTCGGGCCCGGCAAGCCGCTGCGGGTGGCGTTCGAGTCGGGCGAGCCGCATTCGATGATCCTGTGGGGGCCGCCGGGCGTGGGCAAGACCACGCTGGCCCGCCTGATGGCCGACAGCTTCAATGCGGAATTCATGGCGTTGTCGGCAGTGCTGTCTGGCGTCAAGGACATCCGCGAGGCAGTCGAGCGCGCGCAACTGCTGCGCGCCACGCGCCAGCGCCGCACCATCCTCTTCGTCGATGAAGTCCACCGTTTCAACAAGAGCCAGCAGGATGCCTTCCTGCCGCATGTCGAAAGCGGCCTGTTCACCTTCATCGGCGCCACCACCGAGAATCCCTCCTTCGAGGTCAACGGCGCGCTGCTCTCGCGCGCCTCCGTCCATGTCCTCAAGACGCTCACCGACGACGACCTCGGCCTGCTGCTGGAGCGCGCCTGTGCGGTCGAACTCGGCGGCCTGCGTTTCGCGGCAGAGGCCCGCGCCAGCCTGATTGCCAGCGCCGACGGCGATGGCCGCAAGCTGCTCAACAACCTGGAAATCGTCTACCGCGCAGCGCAGGCAAAAAAGGCTGTCGAGGTCGATGCGGCGTTGCTGGCGACCTGCCTGGGGGACGCCTTGCGCCGCTTCGACAAGGGTGGCGATGCCTTTTACGACCAGATCTCGGCGCTGCACAAATCGGTGCGCGGCTCCGACCCCGACGCCGCGCTCTACTGGCTGGTGCGCATGTTGGATGGCGGCGCCGATGCGCGGTACCTGGCGCGCCGCCTGATCCGCATGGCCAGCGAGGACATCGGCCTGGCCGATCCGCGCGCGCTGCGCCTGGCCCTCGACGCGGCCGAAACCTATGAACGCCTGGGTTCGCCCGAAGGCGAACTGGCGCTGGCCGAAGCGGTGATCTATCTTGCCTGCGCGGCAAAATCGAATGCGGTCTACAACGCCTACAACGCCGCCCGCGCCTTCGTTGCAAAGGACAAGTCGCGCCCGGTGCCGGAACACCTGCGCAATGCGCCGACGCGGCTGATGAAGGAACTCGGTTACGGCAAGCTGTACCGCTATGCGCACGACGAGCCGCAGGCCTATGCAGCGGGGGAGACCTACCTGCCGGATGGCATCGCGCCGCCGAAATGGTACCGGCCGACGCCGCGCGGCATGGAGCAAAAGATCGCCGAGAAGCTGGCTTACCTGCGTGAACTCGATGCCCAGGCACGGGCCGACGCCAAGAAATAGACGTCGCATGCGGCCGGGCGCACCGCCCGCAGTCGCAAGTCCTGCGCGATACGGTCCACGGCAAACGCAATGCGCCGGCAGCGCTTGGTACAATTACCACTATTGCAACCAACCTGCACGCACCCATGATCGACATCCAGTTGCTTCGCAAAGACATCGCCGCGGTCGCCGTTCGCCTGGCAAGCCGCAAGTTTGCCCTCGACGTGGCAGCATTCAACGCGCTCGAAGCCACGCGCAAGCAGATCCAGACCCGCAGCGAGGAACTGCAGGCGCGCCGCAACAGCCTGTCGAAACAGATCGGCATGATGAAGGGCAAGGGTGAAGACACCGCGAGCCTGATGGCAGAAGTGGCCGGCACCGCCGATGAGCTCAAGGCTGCCGAGACGCGCCTGGAGGACGTGCAGAGCGAACTGGCGGACTTCATGCTGTCCATTCCCAACCTGCCGCATGAATCGGTGCCGTTGGGCGACGACGAAACCGGCAACGTCGAAGTGCGCCGGATCGGTACGCCGCGCCAGTTCGATTTCGAGGTGCGCGATCATGTCGACGTCGGCGCGGCCCTCGGCCTGGACTTCAATGTGGCCGCAAAGCTGACCGGCGCACGCTTTTCGGTGATGAAGGGCGGCATTGCACGCCTGCACCGGGCGCTTGCGCAGTTCATGCTCGACACCCACACCGACAAGCACGGCTACCAGGAGTGCTACACGCCCTACATCGTGAACGCGGCCAGCATGCGCGGCACCGGCCAGTTGCCGAAATTCGAAGCCGACCTGTTTGCCGTCAAAAAGGGCGGACAGGAGGGCGAGGAAGAATCGCTGTACCTGATTCCCACCGCTGAAGTCTCGCTGACCAACTTCGTGCGCGGCGAAATCCTCGCCGCCGATGCACTGCCGATCAGGATGACGGCGCACACGCCGTGCTTTCGCTCCGAAGCCGGCAGCCATGGCCGCGACACCCGCGGCATGATCCGCCAGCATCAGTTCGACAAGGTCGAGATGGTGCAGGTGGTGCATCCGGAGGCCTCCTACGCTGTCCTCGAAGACATGGTCGGCCATGCGGAAAGCATCCTGGCAGCGCTCGGCCTGCCGTACCGCGTGCTGTCGCTGTGCACCGGCGACATAGGCTTCGGCGCGGCCAAGACCTATGATCTGGAAGTCTGGCTGCCGGCGCAGCAGACCTACCGCGAGATCTCGTCGCTGTCGAACACCGAAGCCTTCCAGGCACGGCGCATGCAGGCGCGCTTTCGCAATGCCCAGGGCAAGACCGAGCTGGTGCATACGCTCAACGGCTCCGGCCTGGCAGTCGGGCGCACGCTCGTCGCGGTGCTGGAGAACTTTCAGCAGGCCGACGGCAGCGTAACGATTCCGGCAGTCCTGCATCCCTACATGGGTGGACTGACCCGGCTCACGCCGGCCTGAGGGCGTATCGTCTGCTTCCGGGCGAACGCGGCAAAGTCCGGGAACTTTCGGTGCGGGCGGGTTCCGCTTTCGTGATTGCTCTGCTATACTCGCACGCTTTGCGGGGCAGTCGGCCTGCAAGACATGACCGAGCAGGAAAGGTGGCAGAGTGGTCGAATGCGCTGGACTCGAAATCCAGTGTACGTCTTTGGCGTACCGTCGGTTCGAATCCGACCCTTTCCGCCAAGAATTAAAAACAGAAGGCTGTAGCCCATGAAACACGGGGTTGCAGCCTTTTTGTTTATCTCAGGTGTCTACACGTAGTCCGAAGTAAAAGGGCTTCATCGCCCGCCCACTGGACAAACAGTGGAGTTTGTCCAGTCCTTAGTATCTAATCTTTCCCCACCGTTTACTAGCCCCTTTGCCCTTTGACGAAAAGAAATTTTCGGACCATGCATGCTTTAGCTCGGCCACACCTAACTAAAGGTTGAACGCGCTGCAAAAGCGGCTAGACGCCTTGCCGGGCCTGTCGGCCGGAAGGCTGGTCAGGGCTTTGACGTTTCTACGTTTGGGAACTACTGAAGAAAATTGCGCCGGGGGGCGTGGCAATAGGGTCGGGCCACCCAACCCGCTACGCTTTCGACACTTTTTCATCCGGGGACTTATGTCCCGAAGTGAATAGTGACGGGGGGGCTTTTATTCGTTCTGCGTGAGGCTGCTCGACCCTACCACCCTCCAAAAAATTTCTTGGTTTTTCAAACTATCCTTGCCGCAGTTGCTCTTTTGCTAACTCAAATGAATCACGGCGCTGCGTGTCTGCAATGGTTAAACTCACAATCCCTAACAAAACCCGTCAGTTGCTCAACCGGAAACAGCCGCTTACGCTAAGCCTTGATGACCGTCCGCAATCGGCCGATTCTGTTGAAATAGTCGTCGATCAAGATCTTATCCCAGCTCCGCTGCGAGTATGTTTTGCAGGGAATTCCGCATCCATTTCTGTGGCGAAGTGGTTAGCCGTTTTTCGCTTAGGCGACTTACACGGTACTTGGTTTTACCCCGACCCACTTGGTCCTCTTCGCACAGTCGTCGTTCAGATCGGATCCCGTAACAGTAGCCGATGATCAGCATCCGGATGATAAGCTCCGGATCTACAGAGGGCCGCCCGGTGTGGCTGTAGAACTCGGACAAGTGGCGACGGAAATCGGCAAGATTGAGGTAACGGTCAACGGCGCGCAGTAGGTGATCTTGGGGAATGAACTCTTCCAGGTTGACCACTTCCGTTTGCCCGCGGCGGACAGCTTGATGCCCCATCATGATCGGCCTCGCTTTGTAGGTGAAGTCTCTTCACCGTAGGCTGGCAACCGTCATGTTTCAAGGGGACTTTTTCAACAGAATCGGCCAGAACCAGACATCCGCACGCATCGACTAAATGGCTGCTCTAAACTAATAGAAGGAATTCAGCTTGAGGCGAGCAGCCGACCATAAATGCGACGCAGTTCTTACTCTTCATCGCCGTGAAATTCTTCGTAAAGGTCTGCCAAGGATTGGCCATTGAACGACCAATAAAGCTTCGAAGCTACCCCCCGGCCAACAATTTCAGGCATGAGCTTGAGTGAGACGCGCTGCAAGGATGATTCCTCGCCTTGGTAGCTCACTGTGTGCGGCCCGGCAATCGTCGCCTTGCTAACGCCATCCTTGAACGTAATGACGTCGCCGACTTTCAAGCCAATCTCCAAATAGTCAATCTTTGGGCGCATCTTGCGCTTGTCTTTGACAGCGGATTCGAGTGCTTCAGGGTCTGTTTTGGCCTCCGCCTGTGCTTCAACCTGCGCCGTCACTACCTTGCCTTGGTGTAGCAACTCCAGAATGGCCACGACTTGACTAGGCTTGCTTCTGAAAAACTCGCGCGAGGGATTGATGCGGTCAGGAGCAAACGCAAGATGAAGCGCCTGCTCGACCTTTCTTGCGTCGGGAACATTGCAGGCATAAACGCAATCGAAAGGAAGTGGAACTGCGCTGCTACTACCCAAGGCTGCGATGCGCTCACCGGTAGTTGTCAACCTAGTTGTCGCCTAAACCATTTTTTCAAGCTGCTTTTTTTAACTCGAATTGCGATGCCTGCAAGCCGGTTTTTTCGTCCGCCTGCCGGTCGGGATTCAGGTGC
>JANXSS010000384.1 GCA_025356535.1 Herminiimonas sp. | reverse complement strand
GCGCCGCGCCGCCGCCGAGCTGCCAGCTCTGCGCCTGCGGCGTGACGACGGCATCTGTTTCGATTGCGAAGTTGAGCCGGCCGGCGATGTCATAGCCGGTAAAGCCGCCGCGCTGGAAGAACGCCGGCTGCAGCAGCAGATCGGCCGGATCGGCGGCGGATGCGGCGCCGATGTTCACATTGCGCGCCACCATCTTCAACGTGCCGCCGCTGCCGAAGCCATAACCCGACAACGTCAGGCCGGAGCCCAGCCGCAGTTGCGCAGTCGAGGCCAGCAACGCATTGACCGGCGTGGCCTGCAGCGAGATCGCTCCGGCGCTGCCAAGGGTGGTCGTGGCCTTGCCGTTGCGCCAGGCGCCGGCTGATACATCGAGCGCAACACCGTTGCCCAGGCCGAGCTGATCGGCGGCTAAACTGATGGTGCCGCCCCGGACGACGGCCGCGCCGGTTGCATTGCCGGCGGCGTCGACCGGCGCGCCCGGGCCGCGATCGTTGGTCCAGCGGCCGGCAACATCGAGCACGCCGCCATCGGCGACCTGCAGGCTGCCCGAGGCCGTGGCCGTGATCGCGCCACCGGCGATCCGGACCGGCGCATTGATGGTGATGTTGCCACCCGGCGCGAGGTTGCCGTCGGCGCCAGCCAGCGTGCCCTGGCCCGCGCCCAGCCACAAGCGGCCGCCGGCGGCCAGCGTCAGCGGCGCATCGACCTCGATGCTACCCGAGGTGAGCGCCAAGAGCCGGTTGAAGCCGGCGCGCGTCAAGGCGCCGGTATCGAGATCGAGCCGGGACGACAGCAGGCGCAAGTCGGCATTGTTCAGGTCGAACGGCGCACCGGTCTGCGGCGCGACTGCAGCATTCGTCGCGCCCAGCACCACTCTGCCGCGATAGCCGAACTGGTCGGCCAGCGCGACATTGGCTTTGCCGGTCTGCGGATTGACATAGTCGGCCGTGGCATTGCCGATCTGTAGCTGGCCGCCCTGCGGATAGCCGGCAGCCGCCAGATCGCGCTGGTGCGAGCCGGCCGTTGCCTGCCCGCTCAGCGCGCCCTGCAGCACCAGGATCGGCGCGGAAAAACGGATGCTGCCGGCGCTGCCGCCCTGCCGGTAACCGGCCTCGAAACTGTCGGCGCCGTTGGCCAGGTCTACCGCTGCGGTGTAGGCGACATTGGTTTTTGCCGCGCCGATGTCGACCAGCGCATCGTTGAGCCTGAGCTTGGTGGTGTTGACGTAGCCCGGCTTGTAGTCGACATAGCCGCCATCGACATTGATGCGGCTGCCGCCGCGGCTGATGATGGCGCCGTCCGCGGCGATGTTGACTGTGCCGCCGGCGGCATTCAGTTCGGTCAGGCCATGCTCGACCAGATTCAGATAACCGGCGACATTGGCCGCGCCGGTGCCCTTGCGGATGTCGATGCGGACCTTGGTGCCATACAGCGGCGAAGTCTTCAACACCACGTTGTCGGCCAGTTCGGCGCCGCGCAGGTCGACCGTGATGACGTTGCTCTCCATGGCCAGCTGGGTGCCGGGCCGGGTCACCCGGCCGCTGGCGTCGAGCACATCGGCCACGCTGGTGCTGCCGGCGACATCGATGCTGCTGCCGGCGGCCAGGTCGACGCGGCTCGTGTCCGTGGCCGGATCGGCAACCGCGGCGACCGGATTGGCCGGGTCCTGCAGGCGCCTGGCGCTGAGCGTGACGTTGCCGCCGGGCGCCACGATCCGGGCATTCTTTTGCATCACGATGGCAGCGCCGTCGAGCCGGACCTCGGACTTGTTGAAGGTCGAGGCCGGCGGAATCGTCGCGCCGTCGCCGGTGTCGGGCAGGATCTGCGTGAGGCTGCCTTCGCCCAGCACCAGCTGGCCGCTGCGCGAAGCAATGTAGGGGCTGTTGGCGTCGGGACGGATCGCCTGGTCGCGCGCCGACAGGTAGATCGAGCCGTTCAGGTTGACCGAGGTCGAGGCCGAGACGATGCCCTTCTGGTTGACGGCGTAACCGATCATGGTCGCATTGCCATGCCGGACATCGATCGTGCCGTTGCTGCCGTTTTCGACCGTGCCGTCGCCTCTGGTCGTGCTGCCCAGGGCGACGCTGCCGCCGGTTGCGGTCGCGCCGACTGCGGCATCGTTGCTCACTTCGACCAGCAGGCCACGCATGCTGGTGCCGGTCTGGCTGACCTGTGGCGCGGCCAGGTAGACCTTGCTGCCGGCAGCCAGCATGACCTGGCCGTCGGGCGAACGCAGCAGGCCGTTGTTGGTCACCTTGGGCGCGGCCAGCAGGATCAGGCCGCCGTTGGCGCTGGTGATGGCGGCGTGCGCCGTGCCGTCGCCATCGACCACGATCGCGCCCGCCTTGCCGCCGGCAAAAGCCGGGTCCACGCCCAGCAACGGCGACGCGCCCGGCTGCAGGAAGCCGCCGATGACCCGCGCTTCGTCGAACTTCAGGGTACTGGCCACGAGCGTGCCGACATTGACCACGCCGGTCTTGCCGAAGATTATGCCGTTCGGATTGTAGATGTAGACCCTGCCGTTGGCACTGAGCATGCCGTCGATCGTGGTCTGGTTCAGGTAGGCGCCGCCGCTGACGTTGTTAAGCAGTACCGAGGTCGCACCCGGCTGCGCAATCGTCACCTTCGATTGCGAACCGATGTCGAAGCTTTGCCAGTTGACGATGCTCGCAGGCGCGGTCTGGGTGATGGTCAGGGTGTTGCCCTTGACCGCATAGGTGTTGGGCGCGCCGGCGTTGGTCTTCGGAGCAGTCGGTGTCGACGGCAACGCATTGACCGGCACCCGTGCCTGCGCCAGCGCGGCATCGCAGCCGAGCAGGCCGGCCGCCAGCAGGATCGGCAGGCTTGCCACGCAACCGAGGCCGACCCGGCCGGAGCGCTGGCCGGCCAGCATCAGGCCTGCGCACAGCGCCCTGCGCCGCAGCGCCGGGCTGGCCTGCGCGCGCCCGGCAGCCGGCGCCCTGGCAGTCTGCCGCAGTCCGGCAGAGCGGGTCCGCGTCATCAGAAATTCCAGAGGGTGCGCGCATGGACGCGGTTCTCGCCTGCATGGGTGGTGTCGCCGGTCACGAGCGCATGGGCGGCATCGACTTCGAGCGCCGCGCCGCCGGGCGTATTGAGGCGCACGCCCAGGCCGATTGCGCGCAGCGACTGGCGCGACAGCTGCAGCGCTACGGGCGCGCGGGTGGTGAGGGTGGCCGCGTCGAAAAAGGCGAGACCGGAGAGCTGCCAGTCCGAGCCCGCGCCGGCGGGCTTGAACTTGGGCGTACGCAGCTCGACCGTCATGCGCGCACCGCCGTCGGCGGCGCGCTCGCCTTCGAGGTAGCCGCGCACGCTTTCGGCCCCACCGGCCGTGAACTGCTCGCTCGGCACCAACGGACCGGACGCGAGCTGGATGTCGAGCTTGCCGTAGGCTGCCCAGCGGCCGAAGTTTTCGGTGTGCTGGACGCCGGTGCGCAGCGCCAGGAAGTTTGCGGTGGCGCCGCTGCGCTTGGCATCGAAGGCTGCATCCTTGTTCCTGAAGAGTCCGCGCAGTCCGAAGGTGGCGCCGAGATCGAAGACCGAATTGCGGCCGTCGCCGAAGATGCTGGCCGAATAGCTCGCCGACAGCGGTGTATAGGTGATCGGCGACTCGGTGCCGCCGCCGCCTGTGACCAGCAGGGTCTGGCCGATGATCTTGTGCTCGATGCCGACCGAAAAAAGGTGGGAATACTCCGCGGTGGCGCCAAGCGGCTGGGTAAAGCGCAGGCCTGCCGAATCGGTGTTGCCAAGCAGTCCGAGGCCGGGCGCATTGGCCAGGCTGGCGAAGGCGCTGCGCGAATACAGCAGGTTCAACGACACGG
This sequence comes from Herminiimonas sp., assembly GCA_025356535.1. Lineage (GTDB taxonomy): Bacteria > Pseudomonadota > Gammaproteobacteria > Burkholderiales > Burkholderiaceae_D > JANXSS01. The sequence goes on along the minus strand of JANXSS010000384.1, from coordinate 2,405 downwards.
CAGCGCCGTCGTCGGTGACCGGCATCACGTAGGTCGCCGCCAGCACGCGCGCATCCTGCGGGCGTTGCGGCGCGACCTGCGCCATCAAACTGAAACTGTGCTGACGCTGGAACAGGTTGTCATAGCGCAGCGACGCCGAGAGTCGCTGCGCGGTCGTGTTCGGCGTCTGGCGGTTGCTGTAGTCGAGGCTGCCGTGCAGGGGCAGCTGGTCTTCGGCATCGAGCTGCACGTCGACCGTGCCCGGCGTCTTGCCGGCCTTGAGCACCGGCGTGATCTTCACGTCGGCATTGCGATTCAATGCCGCCAGCTGCTGCTGCATCTTGTTAAAGTTCGGCACGTTGCCTTCGGCGAGTTCCGGAATGCGTGCCTTGATGCCGCTGGGCAGCGTGTATTCGGCGCCCTTGACGCGCAGGCGCTCGATGCCGGCCTCGACCACATGCAGCGACACCGCGCCGCCGTCGACCTTCTGTTCCGGTATCGTCACCAGCACGGTCATGTAGCCGGCATCGTGGTAGGCGCGTTCGAGTGCGGTGCGTGCGCCATCGACATCGCGCAGCGTCTTGCGCTCGCCCATGTAGGCCGCCATCACGCGCTCGATCTGTTCACCCTTGAGCAGACTGTTGCCGTCGACGACGTATTCCAGAATCTCGAAACTCAGCGACTGGCTGGCGCCGCTTTCCGCAACAGGCGCCGCAGCACCGGCAGCGCCCGCAGGCAACGACACCAGGGCGGGCAACAGGCCGCAGGCAAACAGGGTCAGGCCGCGCGAGCTCAGGCAAACGCGCATGGCGGCCGGAAGAAAGTTGGAGTTGATCATAACTTCTGATTTTAGTAATGTTTTGTTACTACAAGATGAATCGGAGAACTACTTCCATCATTTCCGTTTTTTATCCTGGAAATAAAATCGTGCATTCCGTAAAACTAAAAAAAAGATCACGCCCGAAAGCGTGATCCCTCTCTGTGCCGCAATCCGGAGGTTGGCCGGACGCGGGCGCAATGGACTACAACTGCGATTGATGTTTCAGCGATCGATTACTTGACCAGCGGCGAGCAGTTGTTGCCGTTGGTACGCTTGACCAGGGCTTGCTGACCCAGCGTCGCAGTCGTGCCGCCGTCCTGGTAGGCAATGCCGATCAGGTTATGCAAGGTCGAGTCCTTGAGACCGCTTGTCACGGCATCGGTCAGCGCAAGCTTGACGCCATCTTTCATCTTGGCGCGCAGCGGGGTTGCTGCGAACGATTGCACCGACCAGCCATATGCACCGGTACGGAATGCATCGCGCTGCTTGGCGTCGCCCGACAAAGGCGAGACGGCGTCGATGGCGACGAACTTCCAGCCAGTGGTTGGCTCTGCCGTGGTCAGCGAGATTGCGCCGATGACATAGTCGGTTGTGTTGGCCAGGGCCGTCGTCACGCCACCGCCGGTTGCATTGGCTTGCACTTCCAGAACATCTGTCGTTGCCGTCGTGTGGTCGAGGATCGACAGTGCGCCACCGAGTACGCCGGCAATCAGCTTGCCTTTGGAATCAGTATTGATGCCGCAGGCATTGTTTGCGAAGTAGATGTTCGACGCAGCCTGGGTACCGGAGAGGTCGTCGCGGCGCGCCAGGACCAGTTTGGTTGCATCCGAGTTGCCCAGCAGCGCAGCGGCGGACTTGACCGAACCTTCTTTCGAAATCAGGCTGGCGTAGACCGCGCGGCTGATCGAAGGACGCCCGCTCGTGCCTTGTGCCGTCTGAAGCGCAGCGTACAGTTTGGCGTTGACGGCGATACCGAAACCTTGCATGGCGATCGGGGTCGAGGTCAGGGTCGTGACGGCGGCAGGCTTGACGCCTTCGAGCTTGAACAGCTCGACCGGCGCGACGTCGGTCAGTGCCATGTCGGCCTGCACGCGGGCGTGGGTCGTGCAGTTGAGCACAGGAACAGCGGTGGTGCTGGCTGCATCGGCGACGCAGGTACCGGCGGCGCCCTTGGTGCCGGTCGAACCGATGCCGACGGTGACGACGTCTTGCTCAGGGATCGTGGTGTCCTTGATGGTCGACAGCAGCTGCGAGACGCCGGCAGCCGAACCGTTCTGCTTGTTGTAGACGACGAAGAGACGCTTGCCGTCGAGCTTAGAAATACCGTACCAGCCCGACACGGCTTTCAAGGCGCCGACCGCGCCGGCGAGGTTGCCGTTGGCGCTGCCGTTGTCGACGATCTTGATGATCGGCGTGGTGGTCGTGTTGAACAGGTCGGCTACGACGACGGTGCTCAGTGCGCCGCCCAGAGCCGACGAACCGGCGATGTACAGGCTGGCTTCAGGCGCGCAGGTGTTGACCATGCTTGCTGCATCGGTGGTGACGCAAACCACGCCGGAAGCGGCGAAGGAAGCGGACGAGCAAAGCGCCATGACGGCGGCGGCGA
>JANXSS010000383.1 GCA_025356535.1 Herminiimonas sp. | reverse complement strand
CGGGTCGGGCCGGCCCGTGCTGACATTGCAAAAGCGGCAGCGGCGCGTGCATTTGTCGCCCATGACCATGAAGGTCGCCGTGCCCTTGCTCCAGCACTCGCCGATGTTGGGGCAAGAGGCTTCTTCGCACACCGTGACCAGTTGGTGGGCACGCACGATGTCTTTGGTCTCGCGAAAGCGGCCCGCAGGAATTGCCGCCTTGACGCGGATCCAGTCGGGCTTGGGCAGGCGGTCGGCGGGGTCGACCGGTTCGCGCTTGGTCTTGAGACTGCCTCTTTGCTGGTCCGGCCGGTCTGAGACGGCGAGAGCCTGCGGCAGCACCGACACGACGTTTCGGAAGCTAATAGTTTCAAGGGTCATGCTGCAAGTGTCCTGTTTTGTGACGCGCGGGGCATTGAACCAGCGCGTGAAATGAGGGTTGGCCTGCTGGCGGCCATCACGAGGCCAGCGGCGTGCCGGCTGCGGCCTGCGGGTAAAACGGCTGCCGGCCTGCCGCGTGGTCGGTCGCATCGACGATTTCCGTGATTTCCGGGGCCACCCTTTTCACCATGACCTCGAACCCCTGCCGCAGCGTGACCTGCGACGACGCGCAGCCCTGGCAGCCGCCGCTCATGGTGATAAAAAGCCTGCCGCCCCGCACGTCCACCAGCGAAATCTTGCCGCCGTGGCTGGCAATGGAGCGATTAACCTCCCGGTCGAGCAGTGCCTGGACGGCCGCGCCAAGCTCGGCGTCTGACCGGGCCGGCGTGCCGCTGCGGGCCGCCGTCCCCAGGATCGCCGGCACGCCGCTGAGCACCTGCGCGCGGATGGCCGCACCGATAGCCGCTTTAAGTCCGGTCCAGGCAACGTCGGGCGCCTTGCCGATCGTCACCACGTTGTCAGCAATCAGCACGCTGGCCACGCCGCCAAGCGCAAACAGCCGCTCGCCCAGCGGCGAGCCGGCGGCCCCTGCCCGGCTGGCAAAAAAACAGGGGCCGCCTGGATGCAGACTGCGGCTCAGCGTGAATTTGCAGCTGTCGGGATCGGCGAGCGATGCCTCGGCGCGGATGCTGACCGGCTGATCTGCTCGAATCGGAGCAAGCGCCAGCGCCGAGGCTTCAGACATCTTCGGCGCCTTGCAGGGCAGCACGCTCGCCCAGGTCGCGCAGGTCGTTGAAGGCATAGATGCCGCTGTTGTGGCCGTCGCTCCAGTCGAACTGGATCGCGTAATTGCCTATGCTGACGATCTGGCGCGGGCTTACATCCGCCCGCACGGTTGCGGGGTCAAGCAGCTTGCGCCCGCTCATCTCCTCAACGCAAAGGGCGCACCGGCAGGCCAGGCGCAGGTCGCGAACATCCAGGTCGTCGCGATGGCCGTCTTGCCACAGCAGCGACAAGGTGCGCGGGTCGCGGCGCAGCAGGCCGACCGGGACGTTGCGCGCGCCAGACGGCTGCACGGCGCCTTCGCTCCAGCCCGGCGCCCCTTCGTTGCTGTCCCACTTCCAGACAAAGGGCTTGAGCCCCGTGTCCGCCGTGTTGAGCTGCGCCACCAACGCGCTGGCAATGGCGCCATAGACGCTGGCGCTGACCGACTTCGGCTGGCTAACGACGATGGGACAGCCCTCGTCACCGCAGGTCACAACCTCGGCATCCAGGGGCAAGGCGCCAAGGAACGGCACGCCAAGCTCCTGGCTCATCTGCTCGCCGCCACCGTGCCGGAAAATATCGGTGGTCTCACCACAGTGCGGACAGGTGAAGGTCCGCATGTTCTCCACAATGCCGAGAATCGGCACCTGCACCTTTTCGAACATGCGCAAGCCCCGGCGGGCGATCTTCAGGCTCACGGCCTGGGGTGTCGTCACGATCACCACGCCCGACAGCGGCATGCTCTGCGCCAGCGTCAACTGGGTGTCGCCGGTGCCGGGCGGCAGGTCCAGGATCAGGTAGTCCAGCTCACCCCACTGCACGCCGCCGACAAACATCTTGAGGTATTTGCCCACCATCGGCCCGCGCAGGACGGCCGGCTGGTCGTCGCCGGTCAACATGCCCATCGACACCACCTTCAGGCCGTGCCGCTCTGCGGGAACCATCCTGTTGTCCAAAGTCATCGCTGGGGGCTCTCCGGTCGGGATGCCGAGCATGCCGGGAATGCTGGGGCCCAGGATGTCAGCATCCACCAGTCCGACGCGCGCCCCGCGCTGCTGCAGCGCGAGCGCCAGATTGACGCTCACCGTCGATTTACCGACGCCGCCTTTGCCGCTGCCGACTGCGATGATGTGCCGGATTCCGGGAAGTTTTTCGGGACCGGCAGGCGCTTGCGGTAAACCGCCTGGCGCGGGCTGTTGTGCGGGGTCTGTGGTTTGCATGGCGGTGTTTCTTGCCGTGTGGATTCAGAGTTGAGGGGATGTCATGGACGGCTGGCCTGTCACGGCATCAAGCTATACCGCCACAACGGCCAGGTCGGGCTCAATCGTGCGCACCAGGTTTTCAATAGCGCTCAGCGTGCCGGAGATCGAGCTTGGGCAGCTGCCGCACGCGCCCTGGTAATGGATGCTGAGGTAGTTGCCGGCCAGACCAACGACATGCAGGTCGCCACCGTCGGCTTGCAGCGACGGCCGGATGCGCTGGTCCAGCAAGTCGCTGATCACGTCCAGTCGCGCCTGGTCCTCCTCGCTCATGTCGGCGATGGACACGCGCGCGGCAAATACGGCAGCAGCTGACTGCGCAGCAGCCGCGGGTGCGGCGCGCAGCGGCACGGCTATCAGCCGCACCAGTTCGGGCCAGTCGGCGCCGCCGTCCTGCGTCACGGTCAGCCAGCGGTCTACGTAGAACACGTTGCTGACATGGGGAATGGCAAACAGCGCCAAGGCCAGCGCGTCGCCCTGGGCCTGCTCTGCGTTCTCGTAGGAATGCGAAATGCCCCAGGTCAGCGGCTCGTGAAGCGTGAACTTGACCGCATTCGGGTTTGGGGTGTCGTCTATTTCAGCAATTTTTGGCATTCAAGCCTCCGAAAAAATGTCGCCTGGCGAGGGCCGCGCAGGCGTGATGACAGGGTTATGGCGCGCCTGCCGGGTTGACCAGCGGCTGCAATTCACCCGACTCGTACAGCTCGCGCACGATGTCTGCGCCCCCCACCAGCTCGCCGTTGACATAGAGCTGCGGAATGGTCGGCCAGTTGGCATAGGCCTTGATGCCGGCCCGGATGTCCGGGTCGGCCAGCACGTCGATGGCGGCAAAGTCCCGCAAGCCGCAGGCATGGAGCATTTGCACCGTAGCGCCCGAAAAACCGCACTGCGGGAATTGCGGCGTTCCCTTCATGTATAGCACCACGGCGTTGCCGTTGACCTGCGCGTGAATTTTTTCCTGAACGTTCATGTGGACTCCAAAGTTATTGAGAGATCGATTTCGCCCAGGCCTCGGGCGTGAAGGTTTGCAGCGACAGCGCGTGGATCTCCGATCGCATGCGCTCGCCCAGCGCCTGGTAGACCTGCTGGTGTTGCTGCACCCGGGTTTTTCCCGCAAACAGTGGGCTCACGACCACCGCCTGGAAGTGCTGGCCGTCATCGCCCTGCACCTCTGCGTGGTCGCATGACAGGCCGTTCACGATGTAATTTTTCAATTGATGAGCAGTCAGCATGAGGGCCTTTTTCGAGTGGGGTTAGCGGTTATCACCCGCATCACGCTTCGGTGCAGGCTGTGCCCTGCGAATGGAAAGCGGCTTGCAGCGTGTGCCACGGCAAAATTGCGCATTTGACGCGCGTAGGCAGATCGCGCACGCCAGCAAACACGGCCAGCCGCCCGATCTGGTTGGGCTGGCTCAAATCGAGCTTGCCGGTGGCCATGGCAAGGAATTCCTGGCTCAAGGCCTGGGCCTGCTCGCGCGTTTTGCCCTTCACGGCAGCCGTCATCATCGAGGCCGATGCCTTGCAGATGGCGCACGACTCGCCCTGAAACGCGATCTGGTCTATGGTTTCGCCCTGCATTTGCAGCGCCACGCTGAGGTGGTCGCCGCACAGCGGGTTGTGGCCTTGCGCGTGGTGACTGGCATGCTCAAGCGTGCCGTAATTGCGCGGCTTTTTGTTGTGGTCCAGGATGACTTCCTGGTAGAGCGCCTTGTAGTCGGCCATCAGGCAAACACTTGTCGAACGTTGCGGATGCCGGCCACCAGCGCATCAACTTCCGCCATGCTGTTGTAAAAC
>JANXSS010000381.1 GCA_025356535.1 Herminiimonas sp. | reverse complement strand
ATGCTGATGCTCAACGCCACCAATCCGGAGACGATCAAGTTCATTCGCGCGGCGGTGGTCGGCGTCGGCTTCAAGCTGCAGCGATTGGGCAATGACATCCTGCGTGGACTGGCCCGGATGCAGGTCAACCGCCCACCGGCGACGCACGAGCGCTCGCCGGTCAAGGAACAGGTGATCCACTTCATCAACAAGAAGCTGCCGGGCGGCTTGCCGAAGAAGACCGCGCGGGCGCTGCTGGACATCGAGGACAAGGATTACGTTCCCATCATCCGCAACCCGAAGACCACCACGTCGGAGACCGAGGCGGTGTTTTATTTCCCGGGTTGCGGCTCGGAGCGTCTGTTCTCGCAGGTCGGGCTGGCCACGCAGGCCATGCTCTGGCACGCGGGCGTGCAGACCGTGCTGCCGCCGGGGTATCTGTGCTGCGGCTATCCGCAACGCAGCGCCGGCGACTTCGACAAGGGCGAAAAAATCATCACCGACAACCGGGTGCTGTTCCACCGGGTCGCCAATACGCTGAACTACCTCGACATCAAGACGGTGGTGGTGTCGTGCGGCACCTGCTACGACCAGCTGGCCGGCTACCAGTTCGACAAGATCTTCCCAGGCTGCCGCATCGTCGACATTCACGAATACCTGATGGAAAAGGGCGTGCGGCTCGAAGGCGTCACCGGCACGCGCTACATGTATCACGACCCGTGCCACACGCCGATGAAGCTGCAGGACCCGCTCAAAACCGTCAATACGCTCATCACCACGGTCGACAACGTCAAGGTCGAAAAGAACGACCGCTGCTGCGGCGAAGCCGGCACGCTGGCTATCTCGCGGCCCGACATCTCGACCCAGGTGCGCTTTCGCAAGGACGAGGAAATGCTCAAAGGTGCCGACAAGCTGCGCGCCGACGGCTTCACCGGCGAAGTCAAGATACTGACTTCCTGCCCGGCCTGCCTGCAGGGGCTGTCGCGCTACGACGACGATTCCGGCACGGCAGCCGACTACATCGTCGTCGAAATGGCGAAGCACCTGCTGGGCGAGAACTGGATGGCCGACTATGTTGCCCGGGCCAACGCCGGCGGCATCGAGCGCATCCTGGTATGACGAGCGCCACACACGCCATGCCCACCGGCGCCGGCGCGGTTGCCTGCGAGTTGTGCAGCGCTGCCGGTGGCGAGATAGTTTTCGCCCATGCGCTGCTGCGCGTGGTGCTGGTCGACGATGCGCTGTATCCGGGTTTCTGCCGCATCGTCTGGCAGGGCCACGTGCAGGAAATGACAGACCTGGCGCCGGCACACCGGTCGCTGTGCATGCAGGTGGTCTGCCGCGTCGAACAGGCGCTGCGCGACGTCTTCGCGCCACACAAGATCAACCTGGCCAGCCTGGGCAACCAGACGCCGCATCTGCACTGGCACGTGATTCCACGTTTCCAGGCCGATGCGCATTTTCCGCAGCCGGTCTGGGGCCCGCAGCAGCGCACGCCCGATGCAGCCTGGCTGGCCGCGCAACGCGCACTGTTGCCGCAATTGCGGGCAGCCATCGCCGCGCAGTGTGCGACACTGGGCCAATAGTCACTCCACGGGAAACATGATGACGATGGGAAGCAAGCAAAGCGCGCCGATTGCGGTGTCGACGGGACTGACCGTGCGCAAGCAATCGCGGGTGCTGGAAATCACTTTCGATGCAGAGCAATTCAGCCTGCCTTTCGAGCTGCTGCGGGTCTATTCACCGTCGGCGGAAGTACGCGGCCATGGCACCGGCCAGGAAACGCTGCAGACCGGCATGCGCGAGGTCAACATCGACGCACTCGAGCAGGTCGGCAACTATGCCGTGCAGCCGCATTTCTCCGACGGCCACAATACCGGCATCTATTCCTGGGATTACCTGTACTGGCTGGGCCAGAACCAGCCCCAGCTATGGGAGGACTACCTGCAGCGCCTGGAAGCGGCCGGCTTCACGCGCGAAAGCGGGCGCGATGCGTCGATGACGGCGGCAGCGCCGGCCGCGGGCGGCGGCTGCGGGCACAAGCACTGAAGCTATGCCAAGGCTGCAGGCAGGCGCTTTCGGAAAGCAGGATTTACCGAACATATTGATCGCATAAATCAGGTTAATCCTGATGATAATTGTGGAATACTGCTGCTTGCGTCGAGTCATGCGAAGCGGTCGGGAACCGGTGCGGTTTGTGAACCAGGGATCATTTAAGGCATTTGACGTTCATGCAGAACACGACGCATTTTGGTTTTGAAACGGTGCCGGAAGAAGACAAGGTACGCAAGGTCGCCGGTGTGTTTCATTCGGTGGCGGCAAAGTACGATGTCATGAACGACCTGATGTCGGCCGGCCTGCACCGGATCTGGAAGGCGGTGACGATCAGCCATGCGGCGGTGCGGCCCGGTTTCAAGGTGCTCGACATTGCCGGCGGCACCGGTGACCTGGCGATGGCCTTTGCAAGGCAGGCCGGCCCGAGCGGCGAAGTCTGGCTGACCGATATCAACGAATCGATGTTGCGGGTAGGGCGCGACCGTCTCTTGAATAACGGTCTTGCGGTGCCAATATCATTGTGTGACGCTGAAAAACTGCCGTTTCCAAGCAATTATTTTGACCGGGTTTCGGTGGCCTTCGGGTTGCGCAACATGACGCACAAGGACCTCGCACTGGCTGAAATGCAGCGGGTTTTGAAGCCGGGCGGGAAGCTTCTGGTGCTGGAATTTTCCAAGGTATGGGAGCCGTTGCAGAAACCGTATGACGTGTATTCGTTTTCCGTATTGCCCTGGCTGGGACAGCGTATTGCAGGCGACGCCGACAGTTACCGGTATCTTGCAGAATCGATCCGGATGCATCCCGACCAGGAAACCCTGAAGACAATGATGCAGGATGCAGGACTCGATAGAGTAGAGTACGTCAACCTGACGGCAGGTGTCGCCGCACTTCACACCGGTACGAAATTTTAGGAGCAGGCATGAAAAAGATATTACTTTCGTCGTTGATCGCACTGAGCGCATTGTCGATGGTCGCAACCGATGCGGATGCGAAGCGCCTGGGTGGCGGTAGTTCCTCGGGCCATCAGTCCACCAATGTCAGCCGTCAGGCGGCACAGGCATCGCCGTCGCCATCGGCGGGGGTGTCGCGTCCGTCGGCTCCGGCAGCAGCGCCAGCGGCGGCGCCTGCGGCCAAGCCGGCCAGTCCGTGGCGCGGCATGCTCGGCGGCGCCTTGCTCGGTCTGGGTGCCGGCGCCTTGCTGTCGCACCTGGGCCTGGGCGGCGCCATGGGCGGCATGTTCGGTTCGATCCTGATGATCGCCCTGCTGGCGCTGGCCGCAATGTTCATCTTTCGCATGTTCAAGCGCAAGAACGACCAGGCCATGACACCGGCCACGGCCTACGGCAGCAACAGCAACACCATCGAGGCGGAAGCGCCGTATGCGCGCTCGAACACGCCTGAAATCGGCTCGGCGCTGCCGTCCGGATCGGGATTCGGTTCGAGCGGTGCGATGGCGCCGGCGGCGGCGGCAGCCAATGCCGGCACCTGGACGATTCCCGCCGACTTCGACGTGCCAGCCTTCCTGCGCAATGCAAAGACCTATTTCATCCGGTTGCAGGCAGCCTGGGACAAGGCCGACCTGAATGACATCCGTGAATTCACGACCACTGAAATGTTTGCGGAATTCAGGCTGGAATTGCAGGAGCGGGGCACCTCGGCAAACATCACCGACGTCGTCAAGCTCGACGCGGAGATGCTCGGTGTCGAGAGCCTCAACAACGAGCACCTGGCCAGCGTCAAGTTCACCGGCCTGATCAAGGAAGACCCTGCTGCCGATGCAACGCAGTTCGCGGAAGTCTGGAATCTGTCGAAGCCGATCAATGGCCAGGGCGGATGGGTGCTGGCCGGCATTCAGCAGCTTGCCTGAGCGGATCGCAACCGACATCGTTGAAGCCGGTTCCCGTTTGGTGCGCTAAACAGGTCCCCGGCGCAAGCTGATAGACTGCAAGCCGCCCGTGGCGTTTCACGGGCGGCTTTGTTTTGTGCGCCTGAACCGTTTCGCTTGCAGCTGCTTTTGCCTGTGCGGCTATTTCGCCGTTCAGTCGTCCTGTATGCCCGTCTGTCGTACGGGCAGCCACCTTATGTGCCCGTCATGACGCCTTCCTTCGATTCATTCATTCCGGCTGCCCTGAACCACCTGCTGGCCAGGGAAAGCTGGGCACGTGCGCGCCTGGCGGCACATGC
>JANXSS010000354.1 GCA_025356535.1 Herminiimonas sp. | reverse complement strand
ACTCGACGTGCCGGCGGTCGGATAACGCGCCTGGCCGATGCCGGCGTTACCGAGCAGCGAACGCATGTTGCGGGTGCGGAAGACGTCGCGCACCAGGCCGTTGGCCTTGTGCATGCAGAACGCATTGCCGTGATTGGTTGCGATACCGGCCGCATCCTGGCCACGATGCTGCAGCAGCAGCAATGCATCGTAGATCAGCTGGTTGACGGGACTGTGGGATACGACGCCTACGATGCCACACATGCTGGACTCCTCGACTTGAATGCTTCACGCCTGCAGATCGGGACAACGTATCCGTCCTGCAAGCCAAAATCCTGTTTTAAAACCTTACGTGCCGCGCCATTGCACCCGGCAGATACGGCATTGCCGTGCGCGCAGCGGTCTCGGCCAGCGGGCTCAAGAGCGCCTGTTTCCAGAAAGCCTGCTCCGGTATGGCGGTCGTGCCGCACACCAGCACCACTGCCAGCACGATCACCATGCCACGCGCCAGACCGAACAAACCACCGAGGCCGCGGTCGGCAACCGTCAGGCCGCTTGCCCGAACCATTGCATCGACCGCCAGCGTGAGCAGCAACATCAGCAGCTTGACGCCGATGAACAGCGCCAGGAATGCCACGATCAGCCGGCCCGACTTGCCGGGTATTACATCCGGCAGCAGCACGGCCAGCGCGTCGCAATACGCATTTGCCACGAAAAACCCGACCATCCAGCCAAGCAGCGACAGGATTTCCTTGACCAGGCCGCGCATGGTGCTGATGACCACGGAACAGATCAGCACGAACAGCACCAGGTAATCGAATACCGTCATGCCGTCTCCAGTCGCGCCGTTGCGAAGCATATTGTCGCTCCTGCATTGATTGACCGCCACGACAGCCGGATAATTCCTGAAAACAATAAATTCAATGCAAACCCGGCACCCATGGCGCGGTCACGGCGGTGGCAACAGCTTGCCATTCAAGCCGAGGGCGCTCAGTTTGGTGCGCATGTGTTCGGCTTCCTGCTTGCTGCCGAACGGCCCGACGCGAATGCGGATGCGTTCGCCGTCCTCCGTCGCCACCTTTTGCGTGTAGGACGCGATGCCGGCGTTTTTCAGCCTGCCGCGCAACTCCTGCACCTTCTCGGCCGAGGCGAAGGCAGCCACCTGCAGGATGAATCGCGTCTGCTTGCCCTCTGCCGCGTCCGCATTCGGCTTCGACGCCGCCTCGCCGGTCTTGCCGGCCGCCGGCGGTGATGCTGCCTCGGCTTTCGGTTTCGCATTCGCGGCGCCACCCTTTGTCGGCGCATCGTCCGGCGCGCCGGCCCTGGCCGGTGACGCACCCGGCATCTCGACCATTTCTTCCTTGCGGTCGAGCGCCGACGCGGCAGGTACGCGGGAACTGGCCACGCCCGGACTGCGGGCTGGCGCACCCGGTTCGAGCGGCCGGTCCTTGGAAGGAATCTCGATGGTCAGGTCGTCGGCAAGCGGCTTCGGCTCGGAGTCGAGCACCATCGGCAAGCCGATCACCACGGCAAGCACCAGGGCGACGGCGCCGACGAGCCGGCGGCGTGCGCGCTTTTTTTCAGGAAGTACCGGGTCGACCGGCGCATTGCCGCTGTCGCCGCCATCCCGGGGAGCGGCCTTGCGCTTGCGCGCGCGCACTGCCTGGGACGCGGGCTCGGTGCGCGACGTCGATGCGCTGTCGTTACGAGCGTCTGCTTGCTTGTTTTTACGAAAGAACGATAACAAGCTCATGCGATGGATCAGTAGGTCAATCAGTGAAGTTCGGCGTTGCGCAAAGCCATGACGCCGGCAACGGTGAGGAAGGATCCGAAGACCGCAATTCTATCATTCTCCCCTGCACGTTTCCTTGCATCAGTGAAAGCATTTTCGGGAGAGCCGAAGGTCCTGATGGTGCATTGGGCATCCTCCGCCTCGGAAGGCACGATTCCGGCGGCCAGCAGCCTGTTGCGCAACTGTTGTGCGGTTGCAGCACGCGGCAATGGCAGGTCGGTCACGCACCAGTGATCCACCCGTGCCTTCATCTGCGCGATCACGCCGTCGATGTCCTTGTCCAGCATCGAGCCGAACACGGCGTAGGTATAGGGATGAAAGCCCATGTTGTCGAAATTCTGCGCCAGGGTGGCGGCCGCATGCGGATTGTGGGCGACGTCGAGAATCACGGTCGGCCGTCCCGGCAGGACCTGGAAGCGGCCGGGCAGCTCGACCGTCACCAGCCCGGTGCGCACTTCCTGGGCGCTCACCGGCAACCGCAGGCGCAGCGCCTCGAGCGCGGCCAGCACCGCCGAGGCATTCAACAACTGGTTGGCGCCACGCAGGCTGGGGTAGGACAAGGCATTGCGGCGCTGGCTGCGCCCGCCGAAATTCCATTGCTGCTTGTCGCCGGAATAATTGAAGTCGCGCCCCAGCAGCCACAGATCGGCGCCGATCGCTTCGGCATGGCGTACCAGGGACGCCGGCGGCATCGGGTCGCTGCAGATGGCGGGTTTCCCCGAGCGAAAAATCCCGGCCTTTTCGAAGCCGATCTTCTCGCGGGTGTCGCCCAGGTAGTCGGTATGGTCGATATCGATGCTGGTGACGATGGCCACATCCGCATCGACCACGTTGACGGCGTCGAGTCGCCCGCCCAGTCCGACTTCGAGAATGACCACATCGAGGCGGGCCTGCTGCAGCAGATGCATGATGGCCAGCGTCGTGAATTCGAAATAGCTGAGGGACACCGTGCCGCGGGCCGCTTCGACGGCGGCAAACGACGCCATCAATGCGGCGTCGGAGGCGGATTCGCCGCCGATGCGGGCACGTTCATTGAATTTCAGGAAATGCGGCTTGATGTACAGGCCGACGGCGTAGCCGGCCTGCAGCAGGATCGATTCCAGCATCGAGCAGGTCGAGCCCTTGCCGTTGGTGCCGGCAACCATGATCACCGGGCAGTCGAAGGCGATCCCCAGTTGCGCCTTGACCTGGGCGACGCGTTCTAGCCCCATGTCGATGGTCTTGACATGGCGGGCTTCGAGCAGGGCCAGCCAGGCGTCGAGGGTCGTTGGCGCGCCGGCGGGCGTGTCAGGTTGGATTGGAGTAGGCATGGGACACTTTATCTGGAGACGCGCGCCGCGATTTAAAGCGCACTGGCGCATGTAAAACTGCCTGATGCACCGCCATCGGCCCGGCGGCTTCGGGCGTCGGTCTTGCGGTCGGCAGCCGGATGCGGCGGCGCTGCCGGGCTTGCGCCGGCCGCGCGCCGGTTGCGAATGTTCAGGCCAGGATGTCGGCCGCCTGGTTCTGCAGCAGGGCCAGCAGGCGCGCGATTTCTTCCCGCATCTTGCGACGGTCGACGATCATGTCGACGGCACCCTTGGTGACCAGGAATTCGGCGCGCTGGAAGCCTTCCGGCAGCTTTTCGCGCACCGTGTTCTCGATCACCCGCGGCCCGGCAAAACCGATCAGCGCCTTCGGTTCGGCGATCACGACGTCGCCCATGAAGGCGAACGAGGCCGATACGCCGCCCATGGTCGGGTCGGTCAGCACCGAGATGAACGGCAGGCGTTTTTCCGACAGCCGGGTGAGCATCGCAGTGGTCTTTGCCATCTGCATCAGCGACAGCAGGCCTTCCTGCATGCGCGCGCCACCGGTGGCGGTAATGCAGATGAACGGCACCTTCTGTTCGATGGCGACCTGCGCGCCGCGCACGAAGCGCTCGCCGACCACCGAGCCCATCGAGCCGCCCATGAATTCGAATTCGAAACAGGCCACCACCACCGGCAGCGACATGATGGCGCCGGCCGTGACGATCAGGGCATCGGTCTCGCCGGTGGCTTCCAGTGCCGCCTTCAGGCGGTCGGGATACTTCTTGCTGTCCTTGAATTTCAGGGTGTCGACCGGCAGGGTTTCCTGGCCGATGTCATAGCGGCCTTCCGGATCGAGCAGGGCGTCGAGCCGGTCCCGGGCGCGGATACGCAGGTGATGGTCGCATTTCGGGCAGACGTGGATGTTCGATTCGAGGTCGGTCCGGTAGAGCACCGCCTCGCAGGATGGGCACTTTACCCACAGGCCCTCCGGCATCGATTTCCTGGAGGTGGATTCGGAGCGTTTTATGCGCGGCGGCAGCAGTTTTTCTAGCCAACTCATTGCGATTCTCCAGGGTTCGGATCTTGGGCGTGCGACATTGTAACCGCGCCGTCACAATTGCAAGCCGATTCGGCGCAGACGCGCCGCAGGTGCCTGCGGCTACCTGCTGCGCCAGGCGGCTAGCGGTGCTGCGGCAGTTCGTCGAGCGCCTGCCGGATGCCGGCCACGAACGCCTGCACGGCGGCCGCGGCATGCTGCGGCGGACTGCTCTCGATTTCCTGGATGATGCGACTGCCGATGACGACTGCATCGGCCACGGCGCCAATCGCCTTTGCGGTGGCGGCGTCGCGAATGCCGAAGCCGACGCCAATCGGCAGCTTCACATGTTCGCGGATGGCCGCAATCCGTGCCGAGACCTGCTCGATGTCGATATTGGCCGCGCCGGTGACGCCCTTGAGCGAAACGTAATAGCTGAAGCCGCTGCCGACTTTTGCCACCTGCATGATCCGCTCCGGCGTCGAGGTCGGCGCCAGCAGGAAGATCGCATCCAGGCCGGCGGTGTGCATCATCGTGCAGAATTCCTCGCACTCCTCCGGCGGATAGTCGACCACGATGGTGCCGTCCACGCCCGCTTCCCGCGCTGCGCTGATGAAATTCTGCTGACCCATGCGTTCGATCGGATTGGCGTAGCCCATCAGGACGACCGGCGTGGTCGCATCGGTCTGGCGAAAGGTGCGCACGTAGCCCAGGACGTCGTTCATGCCGACGTTGAATTTCAAGGCCCGCTCGCAGGCACGCTGGATCACGGGACCTTCCGCCATCGGGTCCGAAAAAGGCACGCCGAGCTCGAGGATGTTGGCGCCGCCGGCCACCAGTGCATGCATGAGCGGCACCGTCAGCTCCGGCGCCGGGTCACCGGCGGTGATGAAAGGGATCAGCGCTTTTTTCCCCTGCGCGGCAAGCGCGGCGAATGTCGCCTGGATTCTGGACATGAGGTTCCTGTTTTTTTGTGATGGTGAATCGGGGCGGCGCACCGGCGCCGCCGCCACGAGGCTTACTTGTGCAGGACGATCGCCTGCTCGGCGCCGACCTTGCACGATTCGCGGCAATAGAAATTCATGCCCATGCGCTCAGCCACGGTATGCATGTCCTTGTCGCCACGTCCGGACAGGTTGGCAAGGATGATCCTGTCGGCCGGCAGGGTCGCCGCCAGCTTGGCGGCGTAGGCCAGCGCATGCGCCGATTCGAGCGCCGGAATGATGCCTTCGATCAGGCAGCAGTCATGAAACGCCTGCAGCGCCTCGTCGTCGTCGATGACGACATATTGCGCGCGGCCCAAGTCCTTGAGCCATGCATGTTCCGGACCGACACCGGGATAGTCCAGGCCGGCGGAGACCGAATGGGTCTCGATGACCTGGCCGTTCGCATCCTGCAGCAGATAGGTGCGATTGCCGTGCAGGACGCCGGTCGAGCCGCGCGTGAGCGACGCCGAATGCTTGCCGCTGTCGATGCCCTCGCCGGCCGCCTCGACGCCGATCAGCTGCACGTCCGGATGATCGATGTAGGGATAGAAGATGCCCATGGCATTGGAGCCGCCGCCGACGCACGCAACCACGTAGTCCGGTTGCCGCCCGCCGCTCATCTCGGGCATCTGCGCGATGCATTCGGTGCCGATGACCGACTGGAAGTCGCGCACCATCATCGGATACGGATGCGGCCCGGCCACGGTGCCGATGATGTAGAAGGTATTTTCGACATTGGTGACCCAGTCGCGCATGGCCTCGTTCAAGGCATCCTTCAGGGTCTTCGAGCCGGACTCGACCGGCACCACGGTTGCGCCCAGGAGCTTCATCCGGTAGACGTTCTGCGCCTGGCGCTTGATGTCTTCGCTGCCCATGTAGACCACGCATTCCAGGCCGAAGCGCGCGCAGATGGTGGCGGTGGCCACGCCATGCTGGCCGGCGCCGGTCTCGGCGATCACGCGCGGTTTGCCCATGCGGCGCGCCAGGAGAGCCTGGCCGATGACGTTGTTGATCTTGTGGGCGCCGGTATGGTTCAGGTCCTCGCGCTTGAAGTAGATCTGCGCGCCGCCCATTTTTTCGGACCAGCGCTTGGCATGGTAGATCGGGCTCGGCCGGCCGACGAAATGCTTGAGTTCGTAATTGAATTCGCGCACGAACTCCGGATCGTCCTTGTAGTGGGCGTAGGCGGCCTTGAGTTCGGTAAGCGCATGCGTGAGCGTCTCCGAGACGAAGCTGCCGCCATACTGGCCGAAGTGGCCGCGGGCGTCGGGAAAGGCATAGGCGGCCGGAGTGTCGGCGGCCACAGGTGTTGCATGGGTCGGGACGGACATCGGCGCGGCTGCTGCAGCGTTCGTGCCCGGTGCGGACAAGGGAAAATCGTTCATGATCTGGCTTTCGGAATGTCGGTCTCGGTAAGTGGCGTCTGGCGTTGGACGGCAGCGCCTGCGGCATCGGCATCGGCGCGACGCACGGCAGCGATGAAGGCGGCAATCAGTGCGCCGTCCTTGATGCCCGGGCGGCGCACGCCGTCGTCGGCGGCTTCGACGCCGCTGCTGACGTCGAGCGCGTAGGGGCGCACGGCCCGGACCGCGTCAGTCGCGTTTTGTACGTGCAAGCCACCACTTAAAACGACCCGAGGCGCGAGCTCTTCTGGAATGACGGACCAATCGAAACCCTTTCCACTGCCGCCATAACCTTCGACGAAGGCATCGAGCAGCAAGCCCGCAAACAGCGTGCTAACAGCACGGCAGCGGTTTTCGTATTCTAGCAAATCCGCCGGCTTCATTTCAGGGCGCACCCGCACGGCGACGACATAGGGCCGGTTGGCGAGCGTCGCCGCCTGTGCGCAGGCCAGCGGCGACTCGTCACCGTGAAATTGCAGCAACGACACCGGTGCGATGGCGACCGCATCGGCCACCTCGCGCGCGCTGGCATTGACGAACAGGCCGACCGTGGCAACGAAAGGCGGCACTGCCGCCATCAGGGCGGCGGCCTGCAGCGGCGTGACATGGCGCCGGCTTTTCGGATAGAAGACGAAGCCGAGCGCATCGGCGCCGGCGGCCACCGCGGCGGCGACATCCTCGGCGCGCGTCAGGCCACAGATCTTGATGCGGGTGCGATGCATGATGTAGGACCGTGAGAAAGACGTTGGTCGATGATGGAAGGCGCAGGCGGCTTGCGGCAGCGCCTTTAAAACGGAAAGCCGGTTGCGGCTTCCTGCGGCAAACCCCAGGCCGCATCGTAATCTATTTTCGCAAGATACAGGCCGTCGGGACTGAAGGTCGGCGCGGCGCGGTGGCGCTCGCGGCAGGCCAGCACGTCGCCCAGCCAGGCCGGCGACGCCTTGCCCTTGCCGACGAAGACCAGCGAGCCGACCAGGTTGCGCACCATGTGGTGCAAAAAGGCATTTGCCTCGAAGCGCAGGATGACGAAGTCGGCGCGGCGGCTGATCTCGATGCGGCGCAGCGTCTTGACGGGCGACTTCGCCTGGCATTGCATCGAGCGGAAGGCGGAAAAGTCGTGCGTACCGGCCAGCAGGTCGGCGGCCTGCTGCATGGCGGCGAGGTCGAGCGGACGAAACACCCAGCCGACCCGGCCTTCGAGCAGCGGCGCGCGCACCCGATGGTTGTAGAGCACGTAATGATAGGTGCGCGCGCGGGCGCTGAAACGGGCATGGAAGCCATCCGGCGTGACGGCCGGCACTTCGGCGGCCCAGCGCACGGCAATCGACGCCGGCAGGAAGGCATTGACGCCACGCACCCACGACGCCGCATCGCGTTCGACATCGGTATCGAAGTGGACCACCTGCGCCAGCGCATGCACGCCGGCGTCGGTGCGACCGGCGCAGTGGGTCTGCTGCGGCGCGCAGCTGAATTTATGCAGCGCCGCTTCGAGCCGGTCCTGCACCGTCAGGCCGCCCGGCTGTGTCTGCCAGCCCTGCCAGGGCGAACCGTCGTACTGCAGGCCCAGCACGATCCGCTTCATCGGGACGGCTTCATGGTGCGGCAACCACCCTGCAACCGATCAGGACAGTCTTGCCAGCAGCGACCTGGCCTTGTCGGACTGCTCGCTGCTGCCGCCCTTCAGGACCTCGTCGAGCAGCTCCCTGGCGCCGTCCTGGTCGCCGATCTCCTGGTAGGCGACGGCCAGGTCGAGCTTGGTTGCCATTTCGGCCGAATTGCTGATGCCGCCGAGGCTCGCGCCATCGTCGCGGGTTGCCACATCGAGGTCGAGTTCGGTGAAGTCGTCCTGCAGGCGGCTGCCGCCGGCAGTGGCATGCGCCGTGCCCGCAGCCGGGGCCGACGCCGTGTGCGAGCCGGTCTCGGGCAGGTCGAGGGTGATGCCGGAGAGATCGAATTCGAGCGGATCGGGGCGCGCCGGCGCCTGCGGCGCGGCTGCCACCGGCGCGCTTTCCAGCGGTATCGTCGGCACCGATGGCGCCTGTGGCGCGGCCAGCGGCGCATGCGCCGGTATCGACGCCACGTCGGGCGGCGCGAGGTTGAACTCGGTAATCGTGACCGGTTCGGCCACGGCAGCAGGCGCGGGGACGGGACTTGCCGCAGCATCATGCAGAAAATCGAAATCGCCCAGTGACAAGGGCGGCTCGTCGGCGGCGGAAATTGCTGCAGCCATCGGCGCACTCGCCGCCGCTTTGGCTACCGGCGCGGCAGGTACCGCCGCCGCGCCGTCTTCCGGCAGCCTGGTGATGGAATCGAAGTCCAGTCCATCGAGGTCAAGGTCGAAATCGAGACTGTTGTCGGTCGTCGCAGACACCGGAGCGGGCACAACCGCAGGCGTGGCAACCGATTCGAACGCCATCAGGTTGTCGGCCAGCGGCACCGGTCGATCGGCGCCCTGCGCGGCGTTCGCTGCAGGCGCAGGTATTGCGGCATCTGCCTGCGCAAACGGATGGGCGGCGCTGACTTCTTCCAGGAAGGCGTCGAGGTCGGCATTGTCGTCCAGCCCCGGCGCCGGCGCCAGCAACGCGCTTTCAGGCGCTGTCGACGCCGCAGCGTCGTTGCCGCCAGCATAAAGCGGATTGGCGGGATCGAGCGCCATGCCCATGCTCGCTGCCTGTCCCCAGTCGTCGCCCTCGCCCTTGCACAGGCTATAGAGTTCGGTTGCGACGCTTTCGAAGGCACGGGTGTCCTTGCGGCTGGCGTAGATTTCGAGCAGCTTGACGCGCACCGCATGCCGCTCCGGATGGGTGCGTAGCGCTTCCTTCAGAATCTCCTCTGCCTGCACGTCGCGGCCATAGGCGATGTAGACATCGGCTTCCGCGACCGGATCGACTTCGTTGCTGTCGAGGTTGCTGGCCGAGGGCACGAAGCCTGAATTGAAGACGCTGTTGTTGGTGTCGACGCTCTGCCCGCCGGTTGCACCGAACAGGGAATTGCTGGTCTTGAGGCTGCTGTCGGCGACCGTGGTTGCATCAGGAAAGGCGCCTGTCTTTTTCCGGGCCCGCGCACGCATGAAGACCAGGCCGCCCAGCAACAGCGCGAGCAGTCCGGCGCCGCCCTGCACCAGCGGGTCCTCGTACAGGGCCGGCTCGGGCGCCGGCGCGGCAGGTTTCGCAGCGTTCGGTTTCACGGCTGGTTTGGCTGCAGGCTTGGCTGCCGCGGCGATTGGTGCGGCCGGCGCTGTTGCAGCAATCACGGTTGCAGCCGGCGCCGGTGGCACTGGTGCCGCAGCAGCCGGGGCCGGTGTTGCGGCGGCGGCCGGTGCAGCCTTTGCCCCAGCCGGTGTTGCTGCTGCAACGGTTTCGGCAGGTGCCGTCGTGCCGGTCTTGGCAGCGTCGGCATTCTTCTGGCGCTCGGCCAGGTCCTTGTTTTTTACTTCGAGCAGCTTTTGCAGGTCATTGACGTTCTTTTCCAGGTCCTTGACGCGCGAGGCCGATTCGGCGGTGGCTTTTTCACGGGCGATCTTTTCTTCCTGCGCAGCCGCGTTCTTGCCGGCGGCGGCGGCATCGGCCTTCGACAGCTTGAGCTTGTCCGGCGATTCGCTCGCAGCAGTGGGCCGTTCCTCGACACGGGTGGCGATCTTGCCGCTGGCGCTCTGGCGACCGGCGCCGGCCTTTTGCGCGCTGCCGCTGGCAACCTGGCCGGCAAGCTTGTTGCGATAGTCGCTGAAGTCAGCCGCCTGGGCCACCACGATGCCATGCGCCTCCGGCGCATCCACGGCAGCGCTGGCCTCGCCTGCGGGAATGGCCAGTATCTGGCCGGCACGCAGCCGGTTCATGTTGTTGCCGATAAAAGCGTCCGGATTGGCGCGGTACAGCGCCACCAGCATCTGGTCGAGCGAGATGCCTTGCGGTTTCGTGCGGGTGGCGATCTTCGATAGCGAGTCGCCATTCTGTACCTGGTATTCGCTTCCCGGACTGTCGCCGTTGGCCGCCTTTGCCGCAATTGCCGCCTTCTCGCGCGGCGGTGTTGCAGCCCTGGCCGGCTTGACCGGTGGTGCTGTGCGCGCTGCTGCCGGCGCTGCCTCGCGACGCGGTTGTGCGGCGGCAGGCGCTGGATTGTCAGCCGCAGGCGGCGCAGCCGGTGCTGCAGGGGCCGCCGGTGCCTGGGTTGCGCCGATTACCGGTGCTGCAGTGATCGGCGCTGCCTGTGCCGGCTGCACCGCACGCAACTCGGGCGGGTCGAGCAGCATGGTGTACTCGCGCACGAGCCTGCCGTTGACGCTGTTCAATTCAAGCAGGACATCGACGAAAGGTTCGCTGATGGCCTGCGGCGACGTGATGCGGATGAACTGGCGGCTGCCGCGCTGCTCGATGGCAAAGCGCAGCGTCTGCAGCACGCCATTGAATTCAATGTTCGCCTGCCGGAATGCATCGGCCGACGCCAGCTTCGGCTGCAGCGTGCGCGCTTCCTCGGGGGTGACGGAGGTCAGTTCGATTTCCGCCCGCAGGGGTTGACCGAGTCCGGACAGCACGGTCAGCTTGCCCAGCCCGACAGCGGCGGCATTTGCGGTTACCAGTGCGGTCAGCACGGCTGCCGTCAGTGTCTTCAAACGGAGGCCAGCGGTGCGGGAAGAAGTTGCCTGCATTGGTTTTTGCATGAAATGGTGTCCGGTTGCGGAAATCAGTGCCATCGAAGGCGACAGGTGCATTTACAAAAACGGTGAAGTCGTCATCAACAGGCGGAAATACGCTACCGTGAATCAGCGGCAATCCGGGGGTTCGACCACCCCGCACCACGCCAGGTTTTGTCGGATGGTTTACGTTCCCCCAACTGAACTTTTACCATAGCATCATGGACTTAGCCACGCAAGCGCAACCCCGGTGACAGCAGTCGCAAACCTTCGTAGAACGTTACTTTTGAGAAACATAAGGCCTGCTTCTGTCTCTATCGGGCAACATCTTACAGGTTCTGCGAGGCAAAAACCGTCTATGCGGATCGCGTCGGGAGACGGTGCAATGACGCCACGCATGCTGCGCGCCGGGCAGCGCATCGGCCTGCGTGCGGCGCATCCCGGTCGATGACGGCACGCCGGGCCGGCATGACGCCGGGCAGAGTCGGCCACCCGGGGTGTTCAACCCCGGCGGCCGATCCGGATCAGCCTTCCAGCACGATGCGCAACATGCGCCGCAGCGGTTCGGCAGCGCCCCAGAGAAGCTGGTCGCCGACGGTAAAGGCCGACAGGTAATCGCCACCCATCTCCAGCTTGCGCAGGCGTCCGACGGGAATCGTCAGGCTGCCGGTGACGGCTGCCGGCGTCAGCGCCCGCATCGAGGCGTCGCGGTTGTTGGGCACCACGCTGACCCACTCGTTGTGTTCGGCGATGATCTGCTCGATCTCGTCCAGCGGCACGTCCTGCCTGAGCTTGATGGTGAGCGCCTGCGAATGGCAGCGCATGGCGCCAACGCGCACGCACAGGCCGTCGACCGGTATGGCGGGCCGGGCATCGACGCCGAAGGCCGCGCCGCGTCCGAGGATCTTGTTGGTCTCGGCGCCGGCTTTCCATTCTTCCTTCGACATGCCGTTGCCGAGATCCTTGTCGATCCACGGTATCAGGTTGCCGGCCAGCGGCACGCCGAACTGGCGCGTTTCGTCGGCGCCCAGCCCGTGCTGGGTTGCCAGCACCTGGCGGTCGATTTCGAGAATTGCCGAAGCCGGATCGTCGAGCAGCGCGCGCACGCCGGCGTTGATGGTGCCGAACTGGGTCAGCAGCTCGCGCATGTGCTGCGCGCCGCCCCCCGATGCCGCCTGGTAGGTCATCGAGGTCATCCACTGCACCAGGTCGCGCTCGAACAGGCCGCCCAGGCCCATCATCATGCACGACACCGTGCAGTTGCCGCCGATGTAGTTCTTCACGCCGCGCTGCAACGCGCTTTTGATCACTTCCAGGTTGACCGGGTCGAGCACGATGACGGCGTCGTCTTTCATGCGCAGGCTCGACGCCGCATCGATCCAGTAACCGCTCCAGCCGGCAGCGCGCAGCTGCGGGAAGATCTCGGTCGTGTAGTCGCCGCCCTGGCAGGTAATGATGATGTCGCATTTCTTGAGCGCGGCGATGTCGTCTGCCGCCTGCAGCGCCGTTTCGTTTTTTGCCATCGACGGCGCGGCGCCGCCGGCATTCGACGTCGAAAAGAACAGTGGCTCGATATGATCGAAGTCACCTTCTTGCTGCATGCGTTGCATCAGGACCGAACCCACCATGCCACGCCATCCCACCAGGCCCACCAGTTTCATCTCAGTATCCGTTTCGTGTGCAAATTTTCATTTATGTCGCGCGGTTGCCGGCCGCCGCCTGCATTGCCATTGCAAGCGGGCGTTGTTGCGCGGCCCGCCTTGGCTGTGTTTTGCAGGCTAGTGCGCCAGCGCCTGCACCACGGCGTCGCCCATTTCACGCGTGCCGACACGGGTCGTGCCGGCCTCGAAGATGTCGGGCGTGCGCAATCCTTGCGCCAGGACTTTCTTCACGGCTGCCTCGATGCGCTCGGCCTGTTGCGGCCGCGCCAGCGAATAACGCAGCATCATCGCCGCCGACAGAATCGTGGCCAGCGGATTGGCCACGCCCTTGCCGGCGATGTCGGGCGCCGAACCATGCGACGGCTCGTAGAGGCCCTTGCCGTTGGCATCGAGCGAAGCCGACGGCAACATGCCGATCGAGCCGGTCAGCATTGCCGCCGCATCCGACAGGATATCGCCGAACATGTTGCCGGTGACGATGACATCGAACTTCTTTGGCGCGCGCACCAGCTGCATTGCGGCGTTATCGACATACATGTGATCCAGCGCAACGTCGGGATACTCGGCGTGCACCTCGGTGACGATTTCTTTCCAGAACTGGAATGTCTCCAGCACGTTTGCCTTGTCGACGCTGGTCAGCCGCTTGCCGCGCTGGCGCGCCGCCTTGAAGGCGACATGTGCGATGCGGCGGATTTCGCTTTCCGCATAGCGCATCGTGTCGAAACCTTCGCGTTCGCCGGCAAACGGGCCGTCGACCGCGATGCGCACGCCGCGCGGCTGGCCGAAATAGATGTCGCCGGTCAGTTCCCTGATGATCAGGATGTCCTGGCCCGACACCACTTCCGGCTTCAGGGTCGAGGCGCCGGCCAGTTCCGGATAGAGAATTGCCGGGCGCAGGTTGGCAAAAAGTTTCAGTTCGCGGCGCAGGCCGAGGATCGCCTGCTCCGGGCGCAGCGGCCGCGCCAGCGTGTCGAACTGCCAGTCGCCGACGGCGCCGAACAGCACGGCGTCGGCCTGCTTGGCCAGTTGCAGGGTGGCGTCGGGCAACGGATGGCCGTGCGCCGTGTAGCCGGCGCCGCCGACCGGCGCGGATTCCATTTCGAATTTTTCATCGAGGGCATTGAGCACCCGTACCGCCTGTTCGACGATTTCCGGGCCGATGCCGTCACCCGGCAGGATTGCGATTTTCATTAGGCGTTCGGCCAGTGCGGCCGCAAGGTTAGATGGTGTTGGCCAGCCACGGCTGCTGATGCAGGTGACGTTCTTCGAAGGCGCGGATCTTGTCGGCCTGGCGCAGCGTCAGGCCGATGTCGTCGAGGCCGTTGAGCAGACAGTACTTGCGGAACTCGCCGATCTCGAACGGGAAGACGGCCGAACCGCCGACGGTCGAGACGGTCTGCTGCGGCAGGTCGATGATCAGGCGAAAGCCCGGAAACGCGCGCACGTCGTCGAACAGGCGATCGACCTGCGCCTCCGGCAGCACGATCGGCAGCAGGCCGTTCTTGTAGCAGTTGTTGAAGAAGATGTCGGCAAAGCTGGGCGCGATGACGGCGCGAAAACCGTACTGGTCGAGCGCCCACGGCGCATGTTCACGCGAGGAGCCGCAACCGAAATTCTTGCGCGCCAGCAGCACCGCGGCGCCCTGGTAGCGTGCCTGGTTCAGGATGAAATCGGGGTTCAGCGGCCGCCGGGAATTGTCCTGTCCCGGCTCGCCGTGATCGAGGTAGCGCCACTCGTCGAACAGGTTCGGGCCGAAGCCGGTGCGCTGTATCGATTTCAAAAACTGCTTCGGTATGATCGCATCGGTGTCGACGTTGGCGCGGTCAAGCGGCGCCACCAGTCCATCGAGAATCGTGAATTTGTTCATGCTGGTTTCCTGCTCATGTTATCTCCGGCAGTGCGATGCCAGCGCATGCGGCAGTCACCTGCCGCGTGCGCTGCATCACACCCGCCCTGACATTTACTTCCTGGTTGCGTCCTGCACCTTTTCGCCACCGCGTTCAATGTCCTTGCCCATGCCATTCATGGTGTTGCAGCCCGACAGCATGTAGCCCGATGCGACCAGCAAAAGCAGTGTGAAAACCTTTTTCATTTGATTCCCCAAGAAGTTATAAAGACCGGACGTCTACAAAATGCCCGGCGATGCCTGCTGCTGCAGCCATTGCCGGACTCACCAGGTGCGTACGTCCCCCCGCACCCTGCCTACCTTCAAAATTGCGATTCGATGTCGAGGCGCAGCGTTCGCCGGGCTCCAGGCGGTCGGCATTCATCGCCAGGCACATCGAGCAACCGGGTTCGCGCCACTCGAAGCCGGCATCGCGGAAAATCTTGTCCAGCCCTTCCCGCTCGGCCTGCTCCTTGACCAGGCCGGAGCCCGGCACGACCATGGCCAGGCGCACGTTGGACGCACGAAACTTGCCGCGCACGACTGCTGCGGCCGCCCGCAGATCCTCGATGCGGGAATTCGTGCAGGAGCCGATGAAGACCTTGTCGATGCGGATGTCGCAGATCGCGGTATTGGGTTTGAGCGCCATGTAGGCCAGCGCCTTTTCCATGCCGTCGCGCTTGCTTGCATCCTTCTCGCGGTCCGGGTCGGGCACGCGGCCGTCGATTGCCACCACCATCTCGGGCGAGGTGCCCCAGGTGACCTGCGGCTTGATCCCGGCGGCATCGAGCGTCACCACCAGGTCGAATTTCGCGCCGGCGTCGGTGTGCAGCGTGCGCCAGTAGGCGACCGCCTGCTCCCAGTGCGGCCCGACCGGCGAATACGGCCGGCCCTTGACATAGTCGACGGTGGTGTCGTCGACGGCGATCATGCCGGCGCGCGCACCGGCCTCGATTGCCATGTTGCAGACCGTCATGCGCCCTTCCATCGACAGGGCGCGCATTGCGCTGCCGGCAAATTCGATGGCGTATCCGGTGCCGCCGGCCGTGCCGATCTTGCCGATGACTGCCAGCACGATGTCTTTCGCGGTCACGCCCGTGCCGAGCACGCCGTCGACCTGCACCAGCATCGCCTTCGATTTCTTGGTCAGCAGCGTCTGGGTGGCCAGTACGTGCTCGACTTCGGAGGTGCCGATGCCCTGCGCCAGGCAGCCGAAGGCGCCATGGGTCGAGGTATGCGAGTCGCCGCACACCACCGTCATGCCGGGCAGCGTTGCGCCTTGCTCCGGCCCGATCACGTGGACGATGCCCTGGCGCTTGTCGCGCATGTTGAAGTACGTCATGCCGACCTGCCGGGTGTTGGCGTCGAGGGTTTCGACCTGCAGCCGCGAGGTGGGGTCGGCGATGCCGTCGATGCGGTCGGTGGTCGGCACGTTATGGTCGGCAACCGCGAGATTGGCGCCGATGCGCCAGGGCGTGCGCCCGGCGATCTTCAGGCCTTCGAATGCCTGGGGGCTGGTGACTTCATGCACCAGGTGGCGGTCGATGTAGAGAATGGCCGTGCCATCGTCTTCCGAGTGCACCACATGGGAATCCCACAGCTTGTCGTACAGTGTTTTTAGCATGATGCGAAGACGTGCCGAAGCGCACGATTCTTTAAAAATAGAGTTCGATTATGACATAGTTGTGCAACGCAAAACCTGCCCGGCCGCATGCTCACGCCCGGTGTTGCCTTAACGTGAAACCGGTGGAAAGGATTGCCAGCGAAACGACAGCACCGCCGCCGCCAGTCCCAGCAGCGACATCAGGGCAGCGGCGACAAACACGGATGCGGCGCCGAAGCGATCCCAGCACAGGCTCATGAGCAGGCCGCCGATGGTGCCGCCCAGGCCGTACGAAATGCTGATGTAGAGCGCCTGCCCGCTGGCCTGCAGCGGCCCGGAAAACCAGCGCTGCATGCGCATGACGCAGGCAGAATGATGGGTGCCGAAGGTGCCGGCATGCAGCAACTGCGCTGCCAGCAGCCACGGCAGCGACTGTGCGCCGGTGCCGATGATCAGGAAGCGCGCCACCGCCATCAGCAGGCTGGCCAGCAGCAGGGCCCGCACGCCGTAACGCCGGAACAGCGGCGCCTGGTAATAGAAGAAGCCGATCTCCGCCACCACGCCGAGCGACCACAGCAGGCCGATCATGGTCTTGCTGTAGCCGAGCTGCGCCAGGTACAGCGACAGGAAGACGTACAGCGACGCATGCGCTGCAATCATCAGAAAGCTCGACGCAAAGAAAGCCATGACCTCGCGCTGGCGCAGGATGGCCATGACCGACGGTAGCGCCTGCGCCGGCGCGGTCGGCACCGTCTCGCGCATGCGCAGCGCGGCCAGCAGCACCAGGCCCAGCATCGCCCAGCCGAGCCAGGGCACCAGCGTCACGCCGCGCCAGTCGAGCACTTCGCCGCCCAGCGTGACGGCGACGATGAAGCCGATCGACCCCCACAGCCGCAGCCGGCCGTAATGCGTCAGGTCGCCGCGCATGGCCGAGAGCATCAGCGCTTCGGACAGCGGTCCCTGGGCGCTGGTGAAGGCGTTGATCGCCACCATCACCATGAAGAACTGGGCGAAGGTCTGGCCGAAGAACATGCCGGTGAAGACGACCGTTGCCGCCAGCGCGGTCATGCGCAGAACGCCCACGCGCTGGCCGCTGCGGTCGGCCACCCAGCCCCACAGGTTGGGGCCGAAAATGCGCATGACCTGCATCAGCGACATCAGTACGCCGATCTCCGGCGCCGTCATGCCGCGGTGAGCAAAGTACAGGCTGGCGTAGGGAGAAAAGATGCCGATGAAGCCGTAGTACGCAAAGAAGAAGAAGCCGAAATTGAACGCTTGTTCAGGCCAGGGTTTTTGTGGCACGAAATTTTTTCAGAGGAAGGAGTGGATCAGCAGCCGCTGCGCCGGCGAAGGCGTCGAACGCAGTGCCCGTACGCCAGGCCAAGCGATCGGGCACTGCGAAAATGCGCTAGCGGCTGCCGGGAATGGGCAGCGATGCGGCACGCACGTCGCCGCACTGGGCGCGATGGCGCAGGGCGTGGTCCATCAGCACCAGCGCCAGCATCGCTTCGGCGATCGGCGTGGCGCGAATGCCGACGCAGGGATCGTGACGGCCGAAGGTCTCGACCATCACCGGCGCGCCGTTGATGTCGATCGACTGGCGCGGCGTGCGGATGCTGGAGGTCGGCTTGATCGCAATCGAGACGGTAATGTTCTGGCCGGTCGAAATGCCGCCCAGCACGCCGCCGGCATTGTTGCCGTCAAAACCCTCCGGCGTCAGGGAGTCGCCATGCGTGCTGCCCTTTTCGGCTACCGCGCGGAAGCCGGCGCCGATTTCAACGCCCTTGACGGCATTGATGCCCATCATCGCGTAGGCAATGTCGGCATCGAGCTTGTCGTAGATCGGCTCGCCCAGGCCGAGCGGCACGTTTTCGGCCACCACGTCGATGCGCGCGCCGCAGGAGTCGCCGTCGCGGCGCAGGTCGTCCATGTACGCTTCGAGCTGGGCGATCATGCTGGCGTTGGCGGCAAAGAACGGATTGGCCGCAACATGCTCCCAGGATTCGAACGGTATCGGCAACTCCCCGAGCTGGCTCATGCAGCCGCGAAAGACGGTGCCGTACTGCTGCTGCAGCCATTTCTTTGCGATTGCTGCTGCGCCGACGGCCGGCGCCGTCAGCCGCGCCGAGGAGCGGCCGCCGCCGCGCGGATCGCGCACGCCGTACTTATGCAGGTAGGTGTAGTCGGCATGGCCGGGACGAAAGCTGTCGACGATGTTGCCGTAGTCCTTGCTGCGCTGGTCTTCGTTGCGGATCAGCAGCGCAATCGGCGTGCCGGTGGTCTGGCCCTGGTAGACGCCGGAGAGGATCTCGACCGTATCGGATTCCTTGCGCTGGGTGACATGGCGCGAGGTGCCGGGCTTGCGGCGGTCGAGCTCGGGCTGGATGTCGGCTTCCGACAGGGCCATGCCGGGCGGACAGCCGTCGATCACGCAGCCGATTGCCGGGCCGTGGGATTCGCCGAAGGTCGTGACGCAAAACAGCTTGCCGAAGGTATTGCCGGACATGGGAGCATTCTGCAGGAAAGCGAAGCCGCCATTCTACCAGCGCAGCAGGCTGCGCCGGCCTCAAAACGCGTTTCTGCCTAGGCCATGCGCGCAGCCAGCGCCGCGCCGCTGAGGTAGGCGTTTTCGATGCGTCCCATGCCCGGAAGGCCGGCGGCGAACCAGTCGCCGCAGGCGCCGACCTTCGCTGCCGGATCCCACAGGCAGTCGCCTTCGAGCGGCTGCAGCGCCTGCGAATAGCGCCAGCGGTGCACTGCCGAGAACACCGGCTGCACATGGGTGCCGGTGGCTTCATGAAAGGCCTTGAGCAGCTTTTCCTTAGCCCGCTCGGGGTCGTCTTCCAGGTGTTCGGTGCTCCAGGCGGCGCTGGCCTGGGCGATCCAGTGTTCGCCCGGGCGGCGCTCGGGTTTCGAGGCATCCTGGGCGATCCAGCCGAGACGCGAGCCATTGACCCAGGCGGCGTCGTAGGGCAGGCCCAGGCCCTCGGGAAACGCCAGCATCAGGGTCCAGCAAGGCGCCAGGGGCGCATGCGCTGCCTGCCTGGCGAGTTTCGGCAGCGGCGCCAGCAAAGCCTTGGCCTGATCGGCCGGCGCGGCGACGATGACTGCATCGAAGGGGCCGGCGGTCGCGTCGATGGGCACCGTTTCCGATTGCACGTACAGAAGCCATTGCTTGCCCAGGCGCTCGATGCTGCGCACCTGCTGGGCGGTGCGTACGTCGAGTTCCTGCGCCAGGTGCACGCCCAGCGAGCGCATGCCGGGCTGCGCCACCCAGCGCTGCTTGCGCCGCGCCACCGCCGAGGGCGCGGTGACCTTGCCGTCGTCGATGACGGCAAGGCGTGGCGTCCAGGCGGCGGTCAGGCCGGCCTTGGTCCACTGCGCCACGGTTTTCCGGAAGGCCGGCGACGTCACCGTGAAATACTGGGCGCCATGGTCGAAACCCCCCAGCTCATTCTGGCGCGTGCTCATGCGGCCGCTGACTGCCCGGCTTTTTTCATAGACGACGACCGTGTTGCCCTGCTCCTGCAACTGGCGGGCGCAGGTCAGGCCGGCCAGACCTGCACCGATGATGGCGACATGCATTGGGAATCCTTTGGCATGGGTATGACGCAGAACGGTTGAGGTGGAACGATGCAGCACGGATGCGGCAACGACGCGCACGCGGCGGCCTACTCGTCGCCTTCGACCGGCCAGTCCCGTATGTAGGCCTTGAGCATCTTGTTCTCGAAGCTCTGCGTCTCGAAGACGGCGCGCGCCACGTCGTAGAACGACATCACGCCCAGCAGGGTCTTGGCCTCGACCACCGGCACGTAACGCGCATGGCGCTCCAGCATCAGGCGGCGCACTTCGTTGATGTCGGTGTCGGGCGTGATCGTGATCGGATGGTCGTCCATGTGCTTGCGCACCGAGTCCGGGCCGACGGCGCCGCCGTTGGCGTGCACCGCCTTCATCACTTCGCGAAAGGTCAGCATGCCGATCAGGTCGCCGAACTCCATGACGACGAGCGAACCGATGTCTTTTTCGACCATCACGTTGAGGGCTTCCTGCATCGGCGTGTCGGGCGTGACCGAATACAGGATGTTGCCCTTGACCTTTAGGATTTCGGAAACTTTCATGTCGCGTCGCCTTGTCGTTTTTGTTTTGTCATTTGCAATGTAGCCCAATAAGGATGAAAAATCCAGCGCCGCGCCGGTGCCGGCGCCGTCGGTTCGAGGCCGCTCAAGGTCTGCCTGCCGCATGGTTCGCACCTGCCGCACCTGCCGCGGCAGGCCCGGCGGTCGGCGCCGATAGGCTTGCCGCGAATTGGGTGCTAGCATGCCGCCCATTGCTGCTGTCACGAGGATTGCCATGAGCGCACCGCATTATCCCGGCTTCGATACCCTGTCGGTCCACGCCGGCGCCGTGCCCGACCCGGCCACCGGCGCGCGCGCCACGCCGATCTATTTCACGTCCTCGTTCGCCTTTCGCGATTCGGACCATGCCGCGTCGCTGTTCAACATGGAGCGCGCCGGCCATGTGTATTCGCGCATCTCCAACCCGACCAATGCGGTGCTGGAGGAACGCATCGCCGCCCTCGAAGGCGGCGTCGCCGGCATCGCCACGGCCAGCGGCCAGGCCGCCATGCATCTGGGGCTGGCGACGATCGCCGGCGCCGGCTCGCACGTGGTCGCCTCGCGCGCGCTCTACGGCGGCTCGCACAACCTGCTGGCCTACACCATGCGCCGCTTCGGCATCGAAACCACCTTCGTCGATCCGCGCGACATCGACGCCTGGCGCGCCGCCATCCGGCCGAATACGAAGGTGCTGTTTGCCGAAACGCTGGGCAACCCCGGCCTCGATGTCCTCGACGTGCCGCTGGTGGCAGAAGTCGCGCACGCCAGTCACCTGCCGCTGATGGTCGACGCCACCTTCACCACGCCCTACCTGCTCAAACCCTTCGAGCATGGCGCCGACCTAATCTTTCATTCGGCAACCAAGTTTTTGTGCGGCCATGGCACCGCGATCGGCGGCCTGCTGGTCGACGGCGGCACCTTCGACTGGCAACTGGCCTACGAGCGCACCGGCCGCTTCGCCGAACTGTGCGCGCCGTACGAAGGGTTTCACGACATGGTGTTTGCGGAAGAGTCGAGCGTGGCGCCGTTTGCGCTGCGCGCGCGCCGCGAAGGCCTGCGCGACTTCGGCGCCGTCATGAGTCCGCACAATGCCTTCGCGATCCTGCAGGGCATCGAAACGCTCGGCCTGCGCATGGACCGGCACGTCGCCAACGCCCGCCGCGTGGTCGACTTCCTGGTGGCGCATCCGGCGGTCGCCTCGGTGTCCTATCCGGAGCTGCCGGCGCATCCCGACCATGCGCTGGCCAAACGCCTGCTGCCAAAAGGCTGCGGCGCGGTCTTCACCTTCACTCTCAAAGGCGACCGCGCCGCCGGCATGCGCTTCGTCGATACGCTGACCATCTTTTCGCATCTGGCCAATGTCGGCGACGCCCGCTCGCTGGTGATCCATCCGGCCTCGACCACGCATTTCCGGGTGCCGCCGGCGCAACTGGCAGCAGCCGGGATCGGCGAAGGCACGATGCGCCTGTCGGTCGGGCTGGAAGACGCCGACGACCTGATCGAGGATCTCGGTCGCGGCCTGAAGGCGTCGCAGCGCATGCCGAAGGGCGCCTGACATGATCCTCGACATACAGGGCAATCCTGCCTACTGCTACACCGGCGGCAAGGCTTTCGACGCGACGCTGCCCACCGTCGTCTTCATCCACGGCGCCCAGCACGATCACTCGGTGTGGATACTGCAGACGCGCTACTTTGCCCATCACGGCTTTGGCGTGCTGGCCGTCGACCTACCCGGACACGGCAGGAGCGGCGGCGCGGCGCTCGGCTCGGTGGAAGCCATGGCCGACTGGCTGCTGGCGCTCCTCGCGGCTGCCGGCGCTTCGGCCGATACGCTCGTCGTCGGTCACAGCATGGGCTCGCTGGTGGGGCTGGAGGCAGCGGCGAAGGCGCCGCAGCGCATCGGCGCGCTGGCCATGGTCGGCACCGCCTATCCGATGCGGGTGTCGGACGTGTTGCTGGACGCCGCCCGCGACGC
The DNA here is from genome assembly GCA_025356535.1 of Herminiimonas sp. GTDB lineage: Bacteria > Pseudomonadota > Gammaproteobacteria > Burkholderiales > Burkholderiaceae_D > JANXSS01. The sequence continues at coordinate 4,709 of JANXSS010000354.1, read as the reverse complement.
CGAGCAGGCGGCAATCGACATGGTCAACATCTGGTCGCATTCGACGCTGGCGCACAAGCCCTCCTGCCCCGGCCCCGGCTTTTCGGTCGTCGACGGCAATCGCCGGCTGATGCAGAAGATCGCCCGGCAACCGCGCCAGGCCGGCGCGCCCGGTGTCTTCCGGACCGACTTCCTGGCCTGCAATGCCTATGCGAACGGCGAGGCGGCCGCCCGCGCGGTGACATGCCCGACCCTGCTGCTGCTGGGCGCCGACGACATGATGACGCCGCCCAAGGCAACCGCATTGCTGCGCAGCGCAATTGCGCACCATCGCCTGCAGCAGATTGCCGGTTGCGGCCATGCGCTGATGGCCGAGCAACCCGATGCCGTTCTCGAGGCCCTGTTCGCATTTGCCCGCAGCGCTGGCAAACCCGGCAAGGCCGCATGACGGCAACCAACTGGCTGCTGTTCGCCGCAACCGAGGCGGCCCTGTCGCTTTGCCCCGGCCCGGCGGTGATGCTGGTGGTCGGTTGCGGCATCGCGCATGGCTGGCGCCGCTCGCTGTGCGCGACACTCGGCATCCTGTGCGCCAACGCCCTGTATTTCGGGCTGTCGGCAAGCGGCATCGGCACGCTGGTGGCGGCCTCCGGGCACCTGTTCGACGTCATCCGCTGGATCGGCGCGGGCTACCTGGTCTACCTGGGTCTCATGGCGATCTTCGGCAGGCCGTCGCCGCTGACGATTTCCAGCCAGGCCGGCAAACCGGGCGGTGGCATGGCGATCTTTCGCAGTGCCCTGCTGCTGCAACTGGCAAATCCGAAAGCGCTATTGATGTTCGTGGCGATCCTGCCGCAGTTCATCGATCCGGCCGCGCCGATCGGCCCGCAGATGCTGATCCTGGCGGCGCTGTCGATCGTGCCGGAATTGTGCATCCTGCTCGGCTACGGCATGCTGGCCGACCGTGCCAGCGCCTGGGCGACGCAGCCGCGCTATGCCCGGATGACCGACCGGGTTGCCGGCTCGCTGGTGCTGCTGGCGGGCATACTTGTGGCGGGCGCGAACCGCTGAGGGCGGCAAGGCGCGGCAACATGCGAAGGACATGCCGCCCCTGCAGCGGCTGCAGCGGCTGCCTCGGGCCGTGTTCGACAGGCGCAGCGAGCGCTTCGGACAACCACAGCTCAGTGCGAAAAATGCGCGGCGAGGGTCTGCGTCAGGCCTTGCTCGACGGCCTGCTCGACCTGTTGCATCAGCGGCGCGCCGTTGGCAGCATCGAAGACGAAGAGCCGGTAGACATCGGCCAGCTTCAGCTTGTCGGGGTTTGCCAGCAGGGTCCAGCGGTCGGTGCCCTGGAAGGCATTCTTCTTCAGGTGAAAGCGCCGGTGCGGCGTGTCGCTCTTGATGCGCGCCACCCAGCCGGCGTCAAGCATCTTGCCCAGCAGCGCTTCCGATTCATCGAAACCCAGCCGGGTGCGGTTGCGGATGCGGTTGGCGTCGACGGCTGCCGACTGCGACATGGTGCGGGCGTCGAACAGCACTTTCAGAATCGCCACCGCCTCGACGAAGGCGCTGCCGGGTGTTGGCACATGCCACCAGCGTTCGTACTTGACGATCGGCAGCGCCGCGGCAAACAGCGCACCGATCAGCGTGATCATCCAGAAAATGTAGATCCACACCAGGAAAATCGGTATCGCCGCAATCGAGCCGTAGACCATCGTGTAGGTCGGAAACTTGGTCACGTACAGCGCAAACACCCGCTTGGCGATCTCGAAGGCGAGTCCGGCCAGGGCGCCGCCGGCGGCCGCATCCTTCCAGCTGATGGCGCGGTTGGGCACCGCCACGTACAAAAGCGTGAAGGCGCCGATCGTCAGCAGCAGCGAGATCGCGCTGTAGAACACGTTGCCGAAAAAGCGCAGCTGCATGACCGCGCTGCTGGTTGCAGAAAACAGGTACGAGGTGATGGTGAGCGAGACGCCGATCAGAAGCGGCCCGAGCGTCACCAGCGCCCAGTAGATCAGGATGCGCTGCACCAGCGGGCGCGGCGTGGTGATGCGCCAGATACGGTTGAAGACCCGGTCGACCATCGACATCATGGCAACGGCTGTGACGAACAGCGCCACCGCGCCGACGGCCGAGAGGCGCATCGACTTCGCCGCGAACTGGTTGAGGTAGTCCAGCACCGTGTTGGCGATCATGCGCGGCATCAGGTGGTCGCTGAAATAGGTTTCCAGCGCGGCGCGAAAGGTATTGAACAGCGGGAAGGCGGTGAAGATCGCCAGGGCAATGGTGAGCAGCGGCACCAGTCCCAGGACGGTGGTGAAGGTCAGGCTGCCGGCGACCTGCGGCAGACGCTCTTCGTCGAGGCGACGGGCGGCAAAGCGCAGCAGGTCGCGCAGGTGTGGCGCCGACAGGATTTTTACATGCGGAAAGAGGATGCGGCCGCTGCTGTGCAGGCCTGGGGGAGAAGTCGGAAGCGGCATCGATTTTTGTATTGTCAGTCGCATTCGATCAGGCGCGATCGAAGCGGGAAGCACCCTATAATACCAACATGACTTCCCGCCCTCTTGCAATTCTCGTCCTGTATTACTCGCGCCACGGCGCCACGCGCCGGCTGGCCGAACTGATCGGCCAGGGCATCGACGCCGTCGAGGGATGCGAAGCGCGGCTGCGCACGGTGCCGGCGATCTCGACGGTTGCCGAAGCGACTGCGCCGGCCGTGCCCGCCGAGGGCGCACCGTACGTCGAACTGGCCGACCTGGCCGAATGCGCCGGGCTGGCATTGGGTTCGCCCACGCGCTTTGGCAACATGGCCGCGCCGATGAAGTATTTCTGGGATGGCACCACGGCGCACTGGCTCTCCGGCACCCTGGCCGGCAAGCCGGCCTGCGTGTTCACGTCCACCGGCAGCCTGCACGGCGGCCAGGAAACCACGCTGCTGTCGATGATGCTGCCGCTTTTGCATCACGGCATGCTGGTCATGGGCCTGCCCTACACGCAGCCCGAACTGATGACCACGACCTCGGGCGGCACGCCGTACGGCGCCAGCCACTGGTCGGGCGTCGGCGGCGACCAGCCGGTCTCCACCGAATCGCGCCTGCTGGCCATCGCCCAGGGGCGGCGACTGGCCGACACGGCGCGCCGACTGCGGCAGGCGTGATGCAGAACCGCACCCAGCGCATCTGCTATTTCGGCACCGTCGGCACGCTGCTGCTGCTGATCGTCCTGTGCGTGCTGTGGGAACTGGTGCTCGCGCCCCTGCGCCCCGGCGGCTCCTGGCTGGTGCTCAAGGTGCTGCCGCTGCTCATACCGCTGCGCGGCATCCTGAAGCGCGATGTCTACACCATGCAATGGTCGTCGATGCTGATCCTGCTCTACCTCGGCGAGGGCATCGTGCGCGCCACCAGCGACCGCGGCCTGTCGGCAACGCTGGGCTGGGTCGAGTTCGCCCTGACCTGCGTTTTCTTTGCCTGCATCGTCCTCTACCTGTATCCCTACAAGAAGGCCGCCAAGCGGCTGGCGCAACAGGCAATCCACAAGGCGTCCAACAAGGCGTCGCATTGAAGGAATCCGCGCCTGCCGCAAGCGCTTTCCTCGACGCCTGCCGCGCCGCGCTCGGCGCCGCATTCGTCATCACCGACGCCGCCGGCATGCAGCCTTACCTGACCGACTGGCGCGGCCGCTTCACCGGCGCTGCGCTGGCCGTGGTCAGGCCGGCGTCGACGGCGCAGGTCGCGCAGATCGTCCTGCTGTGCCGGGAATACGGCGTGCCGCTGGTGCCGCAGGGCGGCAACACCGGCCTGGTGCTGGGCAGCGTGCCGGACGGCAGCGGCCACGCGATCGTGCTGTCGACAACCCGCCTGAACCGCATCCGCGAAGTCGATGCGCTCAACAACACCATCACGGTCGAGGCCGGCGTCATCCTGCACAACCTGCAGCAGGCCGCGGCAGACGCGGCACGCCTGTTTCCGCTGTCGCTGGCAGCCGAAGGCAGCTGCACCATCGGCGGCAACCTGTCGACCAATGCCGGCGGCACGGCGGTTCTGCGCTATGGCAACACCCGCGAACTGTGCCTGGGCCTCGAAGTGGTGACTGCCGACGGCAAGATCTGGAATGGCCTGCGCGGGCTGCGCAAGGACAACACCGGCTACGACCTGCGCGACCTGTACATCGGCGCCGAAGGCACGCTTGGCATCATCACCGCAGCCGTCATGAAGCTGTTTGCCCAGCCGGCCGCGGAGCTGACGGCGCTGGTCGGCCTGCAGACGCCCGGGCAGGCACTGGGCCTGCTGTCGCTGGCGCAGGCGCGCTGTGGCGCTGCCCTGACCGGCTTCGAACTGATGTCGGATTTCTGCCTGCAGCTGGTGGTGCGGCATTTTCCGCAGATGCGCCTGCCGCTGGCGCAGCCGGCGCCGCAATATGTCCTGCTGCAGCTCTCCGACAGCGAATCGGCTGCCCATGCGAACGCGCTGCTCGAATCGCTGATGGCAAGCGCGCTCGACGACGGTCTGATCGTCGACGCCATCGTCGCCACCTCGATTGCGCAGTCGCGTGCATTGTGGGCGCTGCGCGAGCACATTCCCCTGGCGCAGGCAGCCGAAGGCAAGAACCTGAAACACGACGTGTCGCTGCCGATCTCGGCCATCGGCAACTTCATCGCGACCGCCGATGTCCTGCTGCAGGCGCTGGTTCAACGCCACCAGGAACGTGCTCGTCGGCGTCGCCTCGCGGGCGAT
>JANXSS010000349.1 GCA_025356535.1 Herminiimonas sp. | reverse complement strand
CCTTGAAGATCGCGCGCATCATGTCCTCGACCACGTCCTGCACATCGCGCTCCTCGACGAACGCAAACTCCATGTCGAGCTGGGTGAACTCGGGTTGGCGGTCGGCGCGCAGGTCCTCATCGCGGAAGCATTTGGTGATCTGGTAATAGCGGTCGAAGCCGGCCACCATCAGCAACTGCTTGAACAGTTGCGGCGACTGCGGCAGCGCAAAGAAGTGGCCGGCATTGACGCGCGACGGCACCAGGTAGTCGCGTGCGCCTTCGGGCGTGGACTTGGTCAGCATCGGTGTTTCGATGTCGATGAAGCCGTTCTCGTCCAAAAACTTGCGCACTTCCATCGTCACCTTGTAGCGCAGGCGCAGGTTGTTTTGCATCTGCGGGCGGCGCAGGTCGAGGACGCGATGCGTCAGGCGCGTGGTTTCCGACAGGTTGTCGTCGTCGAGCTGGAACGGCGGCGTCACCGAAGGATTCAACACCTCGAATTCCTGCGCCAGCACCTCGATCTTGCCGGAGGTCAGGTTGGCGTTGGTGGTGCCCTCGGGACGGCTGCGCACGACGCCGGTGATGCGCAGGCAGAATTCATTGCGCACGGCTTCGGCCGACTTGAAGACTTCGGCGCGGTCCGGATCGCAGACGATCTGCACCAGGCCCTCGCGGTCGCGCAGGTCGATGAAGATCACGCCGCCGTGGTCGCGCCGGCGGTGCACCCAGCCGCACAGGGAGACGGTCTGGCCCAGCAGGGCCTCGGAAGTAAGGCCGCAGTAATGCGTTCGCATAGACATATTCAGGTTCCAGTTCAGGTGTGCGGCGTTATGTCGCCGCAGTTTCATGTGCTTTTCAGTGGACGATTCTGGCGCGCTCGACGACCGGCTTGCGCGCCACTGCATCCGGTGCGACAACGCCCATCGAGACAATGTACTTCAGCGCCGCATCGACCGTCATGTCGAGTTCGATGGTGTCTTCACGCGGGACCATCAAAAAGAATCCCGAGGTCGGGTTGGGCGTCGTCGGCACGTACAGGCTGACGTAATCGCCTTGCAGATGGTTCTTGACGTCGCCGCCCGGCACGCCGGTCAGGAATGCAATCGTCCAGCATCCCTTGCGCGGATACTCCACCAGCAGCGCCTTGCGAAAGGCGTTTCCCGACGAAGAGAACAACGTGTCGGAAACCTGCTTGACGCTCGAATAGATGGTGTTGACGACCGGTATGCGCACCACGATCGCTTCCCACGCAATCACCACATGCTTGCCGATGAAATTGCGCGTGGCCAGGCCGGTCAGGAAAATGATCAGCAGCGTCAGGATGGTGCCCAGGCCCGGTATGTGGAAGCCCACCACCGCTTCCGGGCGCCAGCGCTCGGGCAGCAGCAGCAGCGACTGGTCCATCGTGCCGATGATCAGGTTGACCACCCACAGGGTGATTGCAAGAGGCACCAGGATCAAGAGGCCGGTAACGAAATATTTGCGCATGGGGTCAGTCGTTGGGTGCACGGAGCACCCGGGTTTTCGGATGATGCGGACGGGCGCTCGATTGGCTTGCGCAGTTGCCGCAGTTGCCTCAGCTGCTGCTTCCGGTACCGGTGGCAGGTGCTGCCGGCTTCTGGGCGCTGCCGGGCGAGGCGGATTTTTCGGCACTGGCCTTGTCACTACTGCCACCATTACCAGCAGCAGTACCGGCCGACTTGTCGGCGCCCGCGCTCTCGCCAGCGGCTTTTTCGCTGCCGGCCTTTTCCGCACCTGCCTTGGCCTCGCCGCCCGCTTCACCCGCATTGCCAGCGACAGCCGGTGCCGCCGTGCCCGAGCCGTTGCGGAAATCGGTCGCATACCAGCCGGTGCCCTTCAACTGGAAGCCGGCAGCGGTCAGCTGCTTCTTGAAGGTCGGCTCGCCGCACGACAGGCAAACGGTGAGCTGCCGGTCGGAGACCTTTTGCAGTACATCCTTGGTAAAACCGCAAGCTTCGCAGCGATAAGCATAAATCGGCATGAAAAATTCCCGCAAAAATCGTCTAAAACCCTGAATTTTGACATCTTCCCCTGCCTAAAGGCAAGGTATTCCTACAGCTAGACGGCGATGCCCCGCCGCGAGAATGTTCTTGGCGGCGTTGACATCACGGTCGTGCGCCGCGCCGCAGTCCGTGCAAGTCCATTCTCTTATTCCAAGGCCTGCGATACCTTTCGGCCTCGACTCGGGCAATCTGCCACAAGAGGAACGGGTTTGGGTGGAATACGCTTCGTTGACTTCCTCGAACAATACGCCCGCCGCACGAGATGGCCTTTGTCACAAGATACCGGCGTGGCCGCGTCGTCAATTCGCCGCTGTTGCCGGCGCCGCGCCAGGCCGAATCAGCTGCGGCATGAGCGAGCCGACCAGCATGCCGGCAAGACTGCACAGCACACCCACGAGTTGCGGCGGCCAGTAGCCTTCGGGCGCGGCCACTTCGAGCAGGATCCAGCTCGACAGGCCGAGCACGATGGCAGCGAGCGCACCCTGGCGCGACGCCGGTTTCCAGTACAGGCCGAAGGCCAGCGGCACGAAGGCCGCCACCAGCGTGATCTTGTAGGCATTCTCGACCATCTTGTAGATGCTCGACTCGGTATGCAGCGCAAAGAGCGTCACGATCACGGTAAATACCAGCACCACGCAGCGCATGCCGAAGAGGAACTGGCGGTCGGTCTGCACCGGCAGAAAACCCTTGAGGATGTTTTCGGTAAATGTGACCGAGGGCGCCAGCAGCGTGGCGCTGGCGCAGCTCTTGATGGCCGAGAGCAGCGCGCCGAAAAACATCACCTGCGCGAACACCGGCACCTTGGTCATGATGAGGGTCGGCAGGATCAACTGCGGGTCCTTGTCGATCAGGCTGGCCACCATCTTCGGATCGATCATGCTGGCCGAATAGGCCAAAAACATCGGAATGAAGGCAAAGCCGAAATACAGCACGCCGCCCAGGATCGAGGCGCGTCCGGCGGTCTTTTCATCCTTCGATGAGGCCACCCGCTGGAACACGTCCTGCTGCGGAATCGAGCCCAGCATCATGGTGATCCAGGCCGCCAGGAACCACAGCACCTCGCGCCCGCCGCCGCCGAAGGTCGGCCAGAAATCGAGCTTGCCGGCATTTGCCGCATGCGCCACCACCACCGCCGGTCCACCGACGATGTCCGAGACTTGCCAGCCGATGTAGAGCATGCCGATGACGATGATGATCATCTGCAGAAAATCGGTGATGGCAACCGAAAACATGCCGCCCATTAAGGTGTAGAGCAGCACGCTGGCCGCGCCGACGACCATGCCGGTTTCCATGCTGATGGCGCCACCCGAGACGACGTTGAAGACCAGTCCGAGCGCCTTGATCTGCGCGGCCACCCAGCCAAGGTACGAGATGACGATGCAGACGGTGACCAGTATCTCGACGGCGCGGCCGAATTTCTGCCGGTAGTAGTCGCCGATGGTCAGCAGGTTCATGCGGTAGAGCGGGCGGGCGAAGAACAGGCCGACGAAGATCAGGCACATCGACGAGCCGAACGGATCGGCCACCACGCCCTTCAAGCCATCCTTCAGAAAGCTCGCCGGAATGCCGAGCACGGTCTCCGAGCCGAACCAGGTGGCAAAGACAGTGGCGGTGACGACATAGATCGGCAGCGAGCGGCCGGCAACCGCGTAATCCCGGGAGTTCTTGACGAAGCGCGCGGCATACAGGCCGATGCCCACGGAAATGACCCAATAGAGAATGACGAACCAGATCAGGCCATTCATTAAACGTCCTCGTACGGAAATTGCACAGTGCTGCGATCCTGACCCGGATGCCGGCGCCAGGCGCGCCTGCGATCAGGCGAAATTATAGCGAACTCAATTGCAGTGCAACCGGCAACAACGCAACGGCGGCTCAACAACCTTGCAGTGGATGGGTAACGGTCTTGCCGGCGCCAGATGCGCGGTCACGCATGGCAAGGCTGCGGTTGCCGCGTGCCGGGCGCATGCCGGGCGCCTGCCGCCAATCGCCCATGCCGCATCAGCGCCGCTGCCACACCTGCCAGCGCTCGCGGCCGGCAAAGGCCGCCACCGAATCGGCGACCGGCTGATCGTCGCGCAGCACGAATGACGGTTCCAGCAGGGCCGCAAGCGCTGCCGGATCGGCGCCGAAGGGCGGACCGCGCAGGCCGCCGTCGAAAAAAAAGAACCCCGCCAGCAGCGCGCCCGCCGGCAGCAGTTCGGCATAGCGCCCGACGATGCGCGGCCAGGTCGCGCGCGGCAGTGCGCACAGGAAGGCCCGCTCGTAGATCATTTGCAGCGGCATCGGCGGCGTGAAACTGAAGAAATCGGCCTGCACCACCAGCGCTGCCCACTTGCCCAGCGCTGCATGGGCCGCGGCAACGGCTGCCGGTGAAAAGTCGATGGCGCAGACCGGCCAGCCGGCTTCGGCCAGGAAAGCGACTTCATGGCCGGCGCCGCAACCCGGTATCAGCGTTGCCAGCGGCGTGCCGGTGGCGGCCACGAACTGCAGCAGATGCTGTGGCACGCCGGCCCGGTCCCAGGGCGTGAAGCGGTGGCTGAAGCGCTCGCTCCAGAATTCGGGCAGCGCCGGGTCGCGCGTGGCAAAGACCGGCGGCGGCAGGCCCTTGCCGGCCTCGGGCGGCTCAGTAGGCAAGATGGTGCCAGCGCATGAAGAACTGCATCAGCGCCACGCCGACGCCCAGGCCGACGCCGAAATACAGCGCCATGCCTAGCAGGCGGTTGGTGCTGCGCTGTTCGGCAAGCAGCAGTTTGAGCAATGCCGCCTGGTCTTGCGGCGCGCCAGCCGCGGCATGCGTCAATGCCTGGTGCGCCAGGCGCGGCAATTGCGGAATGAGCTTGCTGTAATGCGGCGCTTCGGCCTTGAAGCGTTCGATCAGGCCGCGCCAGCCGATCTGCTCGTTCATCCAGCGCTCCAGGTACGGCCTGGCGGTCTTCCAGAGATCGAGTTCCGGATCGAGCTGCCGGCCCAGGCCCTCGATGTTCAACAGCGTTTTCTGCAGCAGCACCAGCTGCGGCTGGACCTCGACGTTGAAGCGGCGCGACGTCTGGAACAGGCGCAGCAGCACCTGGCCGAACGAGATGTCGGAGAGCGGCCGGTCGAAGATCGGCTCGCAGCAGGCGCGCACCGCCGACTCGAGCTCATCGACGCGGGTGTCTTTCGGCGCCCAGCCGGATTCGATGTGCGCCTCGGCCACCCGCTTGTAGTCGCGCCGGAAGAACGCGAGGAAATTCTGCGACAGGTAGTCCTTGTCGAAATCGTTGAGGGTGCCGACGATGCCGAAGTCGAGCGCGATGTATTTGCCCAGCGTCGCCGGTTCGATCGATACCAGTATATTTCCCGGATGCATGTCGGCATGGAAGAAGCCGTCCCGGAACACCTGCGTGAAAAAGATCTCGACGCCGTCGCGCGAGAGTTTTTTCAGATCGACACCGGCCTCGACGAGTTTGGCCACCTGCGAAATCGGCACGCCGCGCATGCGCTCCATGACGATGACGGCCGTCGAGCAGTAATCCCAGTACATCTCCGGCACGGCCAGCAGATCGGAGCCGGCAAAGTTGCGGCGCAACTGACTGCCGTTGGCCGCTTCGCGCATCAGGTCGAGTTCGTCGTGCAGGTATTTGTCGAATTCGCCGACGACTTCACGCGGTTTCAGCCGCTTGCCGTCGGCCCACAGGCGTTCGACCCAGCCGGCGGCGATGTGCATGAGGGCGACGTCTTCGTCGATCGACTTCTTCATGCCGGGGCGCAGCACCTTGACGGCAACCTCGGCGCCATTCTTGAGCGTGGCGAAATGCACCTGCGCGATCGAGGCCGAAGCCACCGGTATCCGGTCGAACTTGGCGAAGAGCTGGTCCGGATGGGCGCGCAGCGAGCGGGTGATCTGGGCGATCGCCAGTTTGGAGGGAAACGGTGGCACCCGATCCTGCAACCGCGCCAGTTCATCGGCGATATCGGCCGGCATCAGGTCGCGCCGGGTCGACAGCACCTGGCCGAACTTGACGAAGATCGGCCCCAGGTCTTCGAGCGCGCGCCGCAAGCGTTCGCCGCGCGGCGCCGAGATGTCGCGCCAGAAGATCAGTACATCGATTGCCTTGGCCAGCCGTGGCAGGGCAAAACTGGAGATCGCGATTTCATCCAGGCCATAGCGCACCGCAACGCCAAGTATTTTTAAAACACGCAGAAATTTCAGGATCATGCGAGGCGCTCGATACGTTTTGCCAGGCGCTCGGCATCGTCGCGCAGGCGGGTCACATCACTGGTGAAATCGGTCACCGCCTGCGGACGCAGCAGCATCGGCTGTTCTTCCAAAAAGTATTCGGCAAGGTTTTCCATGAATTTCTGCCGGGTCGAACGCAGGCCCGCAACCGTGGCCGTGGCGCCGTCGACCAGCCGCTGCGCTGCAATGTCGCCGACCAGATGGCTCAGGTCGTCGGCCACTTCCCAGCGCAGCGACTGGCCGACCTGGGAGATGGTGCTGGCAAAGTCGGCGTCGCCGTCGATGGTCACATACGAAAAGGCCCGCTCGCGATTCTGCGCGATCAGCGGCAGGTCGGCGGCGCGGATATGGATCGTCACCGCAACCGGGTCTTGCGCCACGGCGGCCATGAGCATGCCGTCGGCCGCCACCTGCAGGCGCAGCGTGACCGGGCCGATCTCGAAGCGGGCGACCTTGCCGGCATGTGCCG
>JANXSS010000338.1 GCA_025356535.1 Herminiimonas sp. | reverse complement strand
CCGCAGGCTGCCGTGGAGGTGCTGAACAAACTGTCGGACGGGCCGCATCCCGGTTTTCGGGCGAACCATGCAAAAGGCGTCCTGGTCTCGGGCAGCTTTACACCGGCGGCGACGGCTGCATCGCTGAGCATGGCGCCGCATCTGGTGAGCAAGCAGCCGGTTGCCGTGCTGGTGCGCTTCTCGAACGCGACCGGCGTCCCCACGCTTGCCGATGGCGACGGCAATGCAAGCCCGCACGGCATTGCGATCCGCTTTCAACTGGCGGACGGACAGTCGACCGATATCGTCAGTATTTCGTCGAATGGATTTCCCGTGGCAACGCCGGAAGAATTTGTCGCATTACTCCAGGCAATCAGTCAAAGCGGGCCGGGCGCTGCGAAACCGACGCCGATCGAGCAGTTCATGGGCACGCACCCGGTCGCACTGAAGTGGGCGACGACGTCCCGTCCGGCGCCGGAAAGCTTCGGCACGCTGGCGTATTACGGCGTCAATGCATTCAAGTTCACCGATGCTGCGGGCCGCAGTGCGTATGCGCGATACCAGATCCTGCCGGTCGCCGGCGAGCATGCACTACCGGAAGCTACACTGAAAAAAGCCGGCGCAAACTACCTGATGGAAGAGCTGCCGGCCCGCATCGCAAAAGCGCCGGTCAGCTTTCGCCTGATGGCCCAGGTGGCAGAGCCCGGCGACCCCGTCAACGACGGCTCGATCGTCTGGCCCGCAAGCCGCAAGCTGATCGAGCTGGGTACCATCAGCCTGACCGGCACTGCTGCGAACCAGGTGGCCGAGCAGAAGGCGCTGCTGTTCAACCCGCTTTCGCTCACGGCAGGCATTGCGCCGTCGGACGATCCGGTGCTGCTGATCCGACCGGCTGCGTACGGTGTCAGCTACCTGCAGCGCATTCGATGAGCAGGGTCGATGGCGGCGGCTGCGTCATTCGGCACTGACCTGATGCAGCGACAAGCTTCCCGCCACGGTAAAAAATAGCCGCATCGCGCGGCGTTGCCTGTCGTCGCAGCGCACCCGCGTGTCTCCCCGTGCACGCGCCGGCAGACAGCTTGCGGTCGCCCGCATCGGTGGCTGCGGTCATGATCCGCGGTCTCGCAAGGGACGCATGCAGCAGCATGCGTGCGAAAGCGATGTATTTAAACAACGCTTTGTGTCTTGGCACTATCATCTCATGCAACATTTCGACGCCCGAAAACTGGCCGCTTATCTGGCCTGCAATTTTGGAACGCCATCCTTGCCGCTGCACGCGCACCGATGTCCATGTCGCCGCCCGGGGCTGCCATGCCGGCGCCGGCGTTTCTACGGGTAGTACCGCAATGCCATGAAAACCATTCCGCACGGCGTCATGCCGCGTGGCTTTTCGGCAGTCGCCTTTTCCTTTGCGCAAGTTCCTGATGGTATTATTTGAAAGAATTTGAAACAAGGATTGATCGTCGTACCGCCCCGGCTGCGCCCGTGACCACGAGAGCGCAGGACTTTTCATGCGGTGGCCGCCGTCAGGATGCCATTACCGTTTTTCAGACTGGCTTGTCATAAACGATGCAATCTTCCGACTCAGACATCCGCAGTCGCTTGCTGGCGGTGCGCCTGCCCGCAATGCCGCAGATTCTGCTGAAGCTGCTCGAACATTGCCAGAACGACGATGCCGGCATGACCGATCTGGCCGAGCTGATTGCAAAGGATCCGGGCATCACCAGCAAGATCCTGACCGTTGCCAACAGTTCTGCGTACCACCGCAGCGGCCTGAAGGTCGGACTCGAGCAGTCGCTCGCTGCCATCGGCACCGACATGGTCAAGACGCTGGTGATCAGCGAATCGGTCTTCCAGATATTCAATAATTTTTCGCATGCGAATGCGACCGACCTGCGCGGTTTCTGGAAGCATTCGCTATCGGCCGCCGTGACGGCGCGCGACATCGCCACCTGCATGGGGTATCCGCATGCGGAGGAAGCCTATCTCGCCGGCCTGCTGCATGACGTCGGCCGGCTTGCCCTCCTGGCGGCGGCGCCGCGCGAGTATGCGGCCAGCTTCATGGCCGCCGACGACGCCAGCCTGTGCGCCGTCGAGCAACGCACCCTGCAGATCACGCATGCCGAAGCCGGTGCCTGGCTGATCGAACGCTGGCAGCTCGATTCCTTCCTGGCCGACAGCGTGCTGTATCACCATGAGAGCGCCGAGCGCGTCGGCGGCGCCCATCCGCTGGTGCGCATCGTGATGCTGGCGCACCTGCTGTCGAGCCTGCCGGCCGACGACGCTGCCGTCATCAGTGCCGGCGCACTGTGCGGCGTCGATGCGGCGTCGCTTGCCGACATCAGCGAGCGCGCCGTCCTGCAGGTGCGCCGCGCCGCCGACTACCTCGGCATCGACCTGGCCGGCGCAGACGCGCCGACGCCGCCCGCATCGGCGCCGGCGCCGGCGACGCCGGCAGACCTCACCCGCGAGCGGCTCTCCGACGAAGTGCGCAACATGGTCCTGGCGGCGAACGCCGGACAAACCTTTGCCCGCCGCCAGAGCGAGCAGGAACTGCGCGAGACCGTGCTGCGCTCGGCCCGCATCCTGTTCGGTTTCGACGATGCGGTCATGCTGCAGATGAGTCCGACCGGCCAGGCCCTGGTGGGCTGCCCGGTGGGCGTCGACCGTCAGCGCCTGGCCGAATTTTCGATGCCGATCGATGGTGCCGGCGGCGCCAATACCATCGCCCTGGCGGCGTTGCAGTTGCGGCCGGTCTATGTCAAGCGCGGCGGCGCGCTGCTGGGCGTTGGCGAAGAACAGGTCTTGCGCATGCTCGGCACCGATGCGCTGGTAGCCGTGCCGCTGGCAACCGCCGGGCGCTGCACGGCGCTACTGATCGGCGGCATCGGCCAGGGCCAGCTGAGCGACCTGCAGCAGCGCGAACGCTTCCTGCAAGCCTTCGCCGCCCAGGCCGGCACGGCGCTGGCCAGCCTGACGGCCGAACGTGCCGACGACAGCGACCAGGCCGCGACCGTCGCCCGCCAGTATCGCGATGCCTCGCGCCGGGTTGCACATGAAGTCAACAATCCGCTGGCCATCATCAAGAACTACCTGTCGGTGCTCGATTCGAAACTGCTGCGCAACGAGCCGGTGCTCGGCGAAATGTCGATCCTGAACGAGGAGATCGACCGCGTCGGCCAGATCGTCAGCGGGCTCGCCGAGCTGCAGCCGGCAACCCCGTCCGGCCACCGCGCCACCGATGTCAACCGGATCGCCGAGAGCGTCGTCGCCCTGTTCCAGAAAACCGCGTTCATGCCGGCCTCGGTGCAGATCGTCCTGCGCCTCGAGGAACGGCCGGGCGATACCACGGCCGGCGCCGACACGCTGCGGCAGATCATGATGAACCTGCTCAAGAACGCAGTCGAGGCGATGCCGCACGGCGGCGAGATCGAAGTTGCCAATCATGGTTTTCTCAACCGTGACGGCCGGCTGTATGTCGAGCTGTCGATTCGCGACACCGGCCCCGGCATACCGGCCGACATACTGGAGACGCTTTTTACGCCCGGGCGCAGCACCAAGGCCGGCGCCAACCGCGGCCAGGGCCTGGCAATCGTGCAGGCGCTGGTGCGGCAGGTCGACGGCATGATCATGTGCCGCAGCAGCCGCACCGGCACCACCTTCGAGATCCTGCTGCCGGTACCCAAGCCGGTCAAGGTTGCAGCGTCCCCCGCTGCGGCCCGGTCGCAGCTGATGGATTCGCTTTAGAGGAACAGTGACAGTGCCCATCACACGCGCTCCGATCCCCATAAAATTCAATCCGAACGGGCTGGTTGCAGCGCCCGCACAGGAACCGCAACGGCGGCTGCGCCTGCTGCTGGTCGATGACGAGCCGCGGTTGCTGTCGTCTTTGGTCGAACTGCTCAGGGAACGCGATTATCACCTCGTCACCGCAACCTGCGGCGCCGAAGCGGTCGAGGAACTCTCGAAACAGCCGTTCGACCTGGTGCTGCTGGACCTGCGCCTGCCGGACTTCGGCGGGCATGAAATAATGGACTTCATGCGCCGCCAGGGCATTCATGCCAGCGTCATCGTGCTCTCCGGCGAAACAGGCGTCGATGGCGCCATCGGCGCCCTGAAACGCGGCGCGCATGATTACCTGCGCAAGCCCTACACCCGCGAGGAACTGCTGCGCACCATCGACAGCGTACTGCGGCAACAGGCGCTCGAAGTCGAGAACCGGCGCATCGCCTGGCAGCTCGAATGTTCCGAAAAACTGTACCGCTACCTGGTCGACAGCTCGCCCGACATCATCTATACGCTCAACCAGGAAGGGCGTTTCTCGTTCATCAACGACCGTGCCGAACAGCTGCTCGGCTTTTCGCGCGAAGAGCTGATGGGCAAGCATTATTCGACCGTGGTGCATGACGACGACCTCGAACGCGCCTATTACGTCTTCAACGAACGTCGGGTCGGCGAGCGCGCCACCCGCAATGTCGAACTGCGCCTGAAGTCGCTCAACGGCGACGACATCGGGCGCACGTTCGACAACACGCTCATGACGCTGTCCTTCAACTCGATGGGCATGTACACCGACGACAGCAGCGCGCGCAAGATGGAGTTCTACGGCACCTACGGCGTGGCGCGCGACGTCACCGACAGGAAGCGCGCCGAGGAACTGATTTCCTACCAGGCCTATCACGACATCCTCACCGACCTGCCCAACCGCATCCTCTTCAAGGACCGCCTCGGGCTGGCGATGATCCAGTCCAAGCGCAACGAGACCGAGCTGGCGGTGATGTTCGTCGATCTCGACCGCTTCAAGCTGGTCAACGACACCCTCGGCCACATCAGGGGCGACGAACTGCTGCAGCAGGTTGCAGCGCGCCTGAAGGAAAGCCTTCGTCGCGGCGACACGCTGGCGCGCCTGGGCGGCGATGAATTCACGATCTTCCTGCCGGAGATGCAAAGCCGCGAAGATGCGCAGGTCGTCGCCGAAAAATTCCTCGAGCGGCTGCAGCAGGCGTTCTTCCTCGACGGTCATGAAGTCTACATTTCGGCTTCCATCGGCATTGCCGTCTATCCGACCGACGGCGTGACGATGGACGATCTGCTGCGCCATGCCGACATCGCCATGTACCAGGTCAAGGCCGACGGCAAGAACGGCTACAGTTTCTACAATCCGAAGATGCTCGATGCGTCCTACCAGAAGATCACGCTGGAGCAGAGCCTGCGCCGCGCGCTGGAGCAGGGCGAACTGGAAATGTACTACCAGCCACAGATCGATGTGCGCAGCGGCGAGATCGTCGGCGCCGAAGGCCTGATGCGCTGGAACCATCCGGAACGCGGTCTGCTGACGGCCGGCGAATTCCTGCCGTTTGCCGAAGAAAACGGCCTGATGATTCCGATCTCGGACTGGATGCTCGATGCGCTCTGCAGCGACCTGGTGCAGTGGAATGCGGCCGGCGGCGAGCCGGTGCGGCTGTCGCTGAACCTGTCGCCGCAATACCTCGACCGCGGCGACTTCGTCGAAAAGATGCGCGCCGCGCTGATCCGCTACGACATCTCG
This sequence comes from Herminiimonas sp., assembly GCA_025356535.1. Classification (GTDB taxonomy): domain Bacteria; phylum Pseudomonadota; class Gammaproteobacteria; order Burkholderiales; family Burkholderiaceae_D; genus JANXSS01. The sequence continues at coordinate 7,264 of JANXSS010000338.1, read as the reverse complement.
CCGACCCAGATCGAAGTCGAGATCACCGAAAACATCTGCATCCGCAATCCGCAATATGCGATCGACCAGTTGAACAAGCTCTGCCAGCTCGGCGTGTCGGTGGCCATCGACGACTTCGGCACCGGCTATTCGTCGCTGGCCTACCTGCACCGCTTCCCGATCCATACCATCAAGATCGACCAGTCCTTCATCAAGGAAATCCAGCGCGAGAACGGCCACTTTCCGGTGGTCCTGGCGATCATCTCGATTGCCAAGGGGCTCGGCCTGAACCTGGTGGCCGAAGGCGTCGAGACCAGCATCCAGGCGCATTACCTGGAGCAGTCCGGCTGCACCACGATGCAGGGCTTCCTGTACTACCAGCCACTGTCGCGGCGCGCCTTCGTGCAGCTGCTGCGCGAAAAGACGGCCGGTGCGGGCGAACTGGCCGTGCAGTCGCTGCATGCATGAGCCACGCATGAGCCGCACATGAGCGTGCTCGATACGCGCGCTGAAAAACCCCCCGGCACGGCTGCCGGCGCGCGCCTGCAGCACAAGCTGCCCGGCGCCGTCGACGCACAGGCCGGCAGCGACCATGCGCGCCTGCGCGAGGACGCGCTGCGCGGCGATGCGGATGCGCAGAATCGTCTCGGCATGCTGCACGGCAGCGGCAAGGGCGCGCCGCAGGACTGGGCCCAGGCGACCGGCTGGTTTCGCCAGGCGGCCGAACAGGGCCATGCCAGCGCGCAGTTCAACCTCGGTGTCGTCTACGGCAATGGCCAGGGCGTGCCGCGCGACCTGGCGCAGGCGCTGGCCTGGTACCGCAAGGCGGCGCACCAGGGCCATGCAAAGGCGCAGTTCAACCTCGGCCTGATGTTCGGCAATGGCCAGGGCGTGCCGCAGGAGTACGAACAGGCGCGCAGCTGGTACACCGATGCGGCCGAGCAGGGACATGCCGGTGCGCAGAACAACCTCGGCCTGCTGTTCGTCAACGGCCATGGCGTGCCGCGCGATCGCCAGAAGGCCATGACGTGGTTTCGCAAGGCTGCCGAGCAGGGCGATGCCGCCGCCCAGAACAATCTCGGCATGGTCTACGCCAACCGCAGCGACGTGCCGCAGGAATTCGAGATGGCGCTGTTCTGGTATCGCAAGGCGGCCGGGCAGGAATATGCAAATGCGCAGTACAACCTCGCGGCGCTGCTCGAAAACGGCCAGGGCACGGCGCCCGATGCAGCCCAGGCGCTGGAGTGGTACCGGGCCGCGGCGGCGCTGCATCATGTCAAGGCGCAGTTCAGCCTGGGGCGGATGCTGGAGCAGGGGCACGGCGCTGCGGCGGACCCGCAGGAAGCCCTGTCGTGGTATCGGAAGGCCGCCGACGCCGGCCATGCGCGGGCACAGTTTCATGTGGGCCTGCGCTACGACAGCGGCCACGGCGTGCCGCAGGACCAGGAAAAGGCGCTCGACTGGTATCGCCGGGCAGCCGAAGGCGGTCATGCCCGTGCCCAGTTCAATCTCGGCCTGATGTATCTGGTCGGCCACGGCACCACGCGCGATGCGGTGCAGGCGCACAAGTGGCTGTACCTGGCCGAGTCGGCCGACGCCGGCGTCAGTCTGGGCGACAAGCCGCAGCGTCAGCGTCTCCATGCCGAAGCGGCGATGGATGGCCCGCAGTTGCAGGAAGCGCGCAGCCTGGCGCATCAGTGGCTGGCGCGGCACGGCAAGGCCGGCGAGCGCAGAGGCGCCGGCGCGCTAAGCTAGCCCGCCGCCGCGTCGTTTTACGGCGTGACGTTTCTCAGCGCCGCGCCTGCATGGCGCCCGCATTGCCCTGGGCCAGCTTGAAGATGCTGACGGTCTTCGACAGCTGTTCGGCCTGGTCGTGCAGGCTTTCGGCTGCGGCGGCGGCCTGTTCGACCAGGGCGGCAGTCTGCTGCGTCATTTCATCCATGTCGCCGATGGCGCGGTTGACTTCTTCGATGTCGTGACTCTGCTCGGTACTGGCCGTGGCGATCTCCGCCATGATGCCGGTGACGTTGCGCACCGATGCGACGATTTCCTGCATCGTGTTGCCGGCCTGATCGACCAGCCGGCTGCCGTTGTCGACCGTTTCGACCGAGGCGGCGATGAGCGCCTTGATTTCCTTTGCCGCCGCCGCCGAGCGCTGCGCCAGGTTGCGCACTTCGGTTGCGACGACGGCAAAGCCGCGTCCCTGCTCGCCGGCACGCGCCGCTTCCACCGAGGCATTCAATGCCAGGATATTGGTCTGGAAGGCGATGCTGTCGATGACGCCGATGATGTCGACGATCTTGCGCGAGCTTTCCTTGATCGAGCCCATCGTCATGACCACCTTGCCGACGACTTCGCCGCCCTTGAGGGCATGGTCGGAGGCCGAACCCACCATCTGGCTGGCCCGCTGCGCGCTCTCGGCGTTGCGCTTGACGGTGGCGGTAAATTTGCCCATCGAGGCCGCCGTCTGCCCGAGGGCGCCGGCCTGCGATTCGGTGCGCGCCGACAGGTCCTGGTTGCCGATGGCGATTTCGCTCGAAGCGATGTTGATCTGGTCGGTGCCCTTGCGCACGTTGCTGACCACGCCGGCCAGGCCAAGACCGACGCCATTTATCGCCTGCATGAGCTGGCCGATTTCATCGCTGCGGCCGACGTGGACCTGCGTCGTCAGGTCGCCGCTGGCCAGTTGCTGGGCTGCGCCCATGGCTTCGCGTAGGGGCTGCGCCATCATTTTTTGCAGCAGCAGGTAGAGCAGGCCAGCCGCGGCCAGCACGGCGATCAGGGCAAAGCCGGCGTAACGGGCGTGCAGCTGCGCGATTGCCTGCAGCATCGCCTCGCGGCCCGGTGCCGTCGCGCCCGACGCCAGTGCGGTCATGGCCGCGCCCAGCGCCCAGAGGTAGAGGGCAAAGATCACGCCCAGCACGCCAAGCGCCCCCAGGCTGACCTTGGCGCTGATGCCGAGCTTGAAGCGTTCGCTGACGTTGATGCCGACGTACAGTACCGCTATCACGTTGCCCTGCGTGTCGACGATCGGATCGTACTGCGTCATGTACTGCTTGCCGAAAAGCTGTGCATAGCCGACGTAGGGCCGCCCGGCCAGCAGCGCCCGATAGCCCGCATGGGAGTGGTCGAGCAGGGTGCCGACCGCGCGTTCGCCGTTTTCCTTCTTCACCGACGTCGACACGCGCACGAAGTCATCGCCGCGTTTGACAAAGATCGTGGCGCTGGTGCCGGTGCGTTCGAGGAACCGGTCGGGTGTCGCAAAATTCAGGTTCAGTACGGTCTGGCCATTGCGCAGCACCGGTGTGACCTCGTTGCCGACGGCGATCTGGTGGCTGGTGTCGAGGGTAAAGGTGTCGGAGAATTCGGTCGCGAGGCTTTTCGCAAAACCGCGGATCTGGCGGCCGAGTGGCAGCAGGTTGTTCATCATTAGCTCACGTGAAATTATTTTGACAACCCGGGCCGCGGACGGATTCCGCCGAGCCTGGCGTTATTGTTGTATAGCAACACATGGAATGGCCCGCCGTCAACCGATCAATGCAGTCAACTGCACGGCGTGTTGCGGCCAGCGCCGCCATGCACCACGCCGGCGGCTTGTGCAACACCCGCGCCGCCAGGCGGGACGATGACCGAGGCGGTGTCAGTCGATCGATTCGTTCAGGGCTTCCCAGGCGTTGCCGCAGCGGCGCTGTTGCAACGCCTGGTAGGAGCGGCTTGCCGTCCAGCAGCCGAGGGCGATCAGGGCGCAGGTCAGCTGGCCGCATGCCAGCCACAGCGCCGAGTGCGACAGCAGCGGCGCGGCCAGGCCGGAAATGACCGCACCCAGCATGGTCAGGGTAAACGACTGGCAGGAAGCGACGATGCCGCGAATCGACGGAAACAGGTCGAGCACCATCAGGGTCACGCCCGGCGCCACCAGCGACATGCCGAAGGTATAGAAGAACAGGGGCGCCACCGACCACGGCACCATCGGCGGGAAAAAGGCGTGGTAGAGCACGTTCGCCAGCGCCGCGCCGACCAGGAAACCGAAGCCGATCAGGATCTGCAGATGGACCGGCATCTTGCCCGCCAGCCGGTTTGCCGTCAGGGCGCCGAGAAAGATGCCGCCCACGGCCGGAATGAACTGCCAGCCGAACTGGTCCGGACCGAGATGGAGCTGCTCGGTCAGAAAAACCGGCGCCGCCGCAACATAGAGGAACAGGCCGCCGAAATTGAAGGCGACCGCGCCGGCCTTCAGATGAAACAGCGGCGAGCGGAATACCTGCTTGTAGTTCTGCGCCAGGTTGCGCGGATAGAACGGCTGGCGCTTTGCCGGCGGCAGTGTCTCCGGCAGCAGGCGGTAGCAGAACCAGAGCAGCAGCATCGTGTAGAGAAACAGGAACAGGAAGATCGAGCGCCAGTCGAGCAGCTTGACGATCCAGCCGCCCAGTATCGGCGCAATGGCCGGCGCAATGGAGAAGATCATCGTCACCAGCGACAACAGGCGCGTCGCATCCGCGTCGGCATAGCGGTCGCGGATGATGGCGCGCCCGATCACCATGCCGGCGCCTGCAGAAATGCCTTGCACGACGCGAAACGCCCAGAGATAGGTGACGCTGTGGGCCGCTGCGCAACCGAGCGAGGCCAGCGCGAACAGCGCCAGCGAACCGAGGATGATGTTGCGCCGCCCGAACGAATCCGACAGTGCGCCATGCCACAGGATCATCATCGCAAAGGCCAGCATGTAGACGGTCAGCGTCTGCTGCACCTCGATTGCGGTCGCATGCAGGCCGGCCTGTATGTTGGGAAACGCCGGCAGGTAAGTGTCGATCGAAAACGGCCCCAGCATCGCCAGGCCGGCCAGCATGATGGCCAGGATGCCGTAGCTGACCGCCGGTACCGGGCGTGGCGCGGTCTGCATCATCCCGGCCGGCCTGCGTCGCCGCCGTCGATACGGGAACTCACATGCCGCCCATGCACAGGTATTTCATTTCCAGGTATTCGTCCATGCCGTAGCGCGAGCCTTCGCGCCCGAGGCCGGACTGCTTGACGCCGCCAAAGGGCGCGACCTCGTTGGAGATGATGCCGGTATTGATGCCGACCATGCCGTACTCCAGCTTTTCGGCCACCCGCCAGACACGGCCGATGTCGCGCGAATAGAAATAGCTCGCCAGGCCGAAGTCGGTATCGTTGGCCGCGGCAATGACTTCGTCCTCGCTGGTAAAGCGCATCACGGCGGCGACCGGGCCGAAGGTTTCCTCGCGCATGATCTTCATGTCGGCTGTCACGTTGGCCAGCACCGTCGGCTCGTAGAAATTGCCGCCGAGCGCATGCGCGCGGCCGCCGGCGACCAGCGTTGCGCCCTTTGCCAGCGCATCGGCTACATGATCCGTCACCTTCTCGACTGCCTGCGCGTCGATCAGCGGACCCTGGCCGACACCGGCGTCGAAACCGTTGCCGACGGCGATGCGGCGCGCGCCGGCGCCGAGTTTTTCGACGAAGGCGTCGTACACCGATGCATGCGCATAGAAGCGGTTGGTGCACACGCAGGTCTGGCCGGCATTGCGGTATTTCGACTGCAGCGCGCCCTCGACGGCGGCGTCCAGGTCGGCATCCTCGAAGACGATGAAGGGTGCGTGGCCGCCGAGTTCCAGCGCCAGCTTCTTGATGGTTGGCGCGCATTGCTGCATCAGGATGCGGCCCACCGGCGTCGAACCGGTAAACGACAGGTGCCGCACCTTCGGGCTGGCGCAGAGCACGTTGCCGATCTCGATCGACCGGTCGGCATCGGCGGTGAGGATGTTGATGACGCCGGGCGGCAGGCCGGCACGGTGCGCCAGTTCGGCCAGCGCCAGGGCCGACAGCGGCGTCTGCTCGGCCGGCTTGATGATGATGGTGCAGCCGGCGGCAACGGCAGGCGCGACCTTGCGGGTGATCATCGCAATCGGAAAATTCCACGGCGTGATCGCCGCGCACACGCCGATCGGTTGTTTCAGCACGACCATGCGCTTGTCGCTCCAGGTCGACGCCATGACGTCGCCCGACACCCGCTTGGCTTCCTCGGCAAACCATTCGACGAAGCTCGCGCCGTACGCGACTTCGCCTCTGGCTTCTGCCAGCGGCTTGCCCTGTTCAGCCGTCATCAGGAGCGCCAGGTCTTCGGCATTGGCAACGATCAGGTCGTACCAGCGGCGCATGACGGCGCCCCGCTCCTTGCCGGTTTTTGCAGCCCAGGCCGGGAACGCCGCGGTTGCGGCGTCGATTGCGCGCCGGGCGGCATCCGCACCCAGGTTCGGTACCTGTGCGACAAGCGCGCCGTCGGCAGGATCACGCACGTCGAAATGGCTCGCGCCGTCGGTCCAGGCGCCATCGATGTAGGCTTGCTGGCGCAATAACGTAGGATCCTTGAGAGTGAAGCGAGCAGCGTTATTGACGATTGACATTAAAACTCTCCGGCGGTTGGGGCAGGGCGCAAGGATAGCGCAGGCGCCGCATGATTGCATGCCCGGCATGCAAGCTAAGACATGAACGAAGGATGAAACTGTTTGACTCTCTGAATAAGAATCATTATCATTAAGATTAATCGGCGTGACGCTGCCAGCGTTTCCGATCAATCGAACCCCCATAATGACAAAAAATCTTTCAAGCAACATGATGTTCGCCAGTCCCGCAATCGCTGCCCCGGCCAGATTGCACCGGACATCGCTCCTGCCGATCGGCACCCTGGCCGCTGCAATTGCGCTTGGCATGAACCCGGCCAGCGCGCAGACCGTGCCCGCCGCGCCTGCCGCAACCGTGCCTGCAGGCGAGGTGACGCTGGCGCCGGTGACGGTGCGCGACGAACGCGAGCGCGAAGTGATGGGCTACCAGGGCGACAAGACCCGGATCGGCAAGACGCCACAGCTGACCAAGGACATTCCGCAGTCCGTCACCATCGTCTCCGAGCAGTTGATGCGCGAACGCAATGCCAATACCTTCAAGGAAGCCTTGCGCAACGTCGCCGGCCTGACCTTCAACGCCGGCGAGGGTGGCCGCATCGGCGACAACATCACGCTGCGCGGCTATTCGGCAGTCGGCGACCTGTTCCTCGACGGTATCCGCGATATCGCCCAGTACAACCGCGAAACCTTCAACCTGCAGCAGATCGACATCCTGCGCGGCTCGGCGTCGATGCTGTTCGGGCGCGGCTCGACCGGCGGCATCATCAACCAGGTCAGTAAAGTCGCCAAGCCGGTCGATGCCAACGAAGTTGCACTGACCGTCGGCAGTTTCGACTACAAGCGCCTGACGGCCGACCTCAACAAGG
>JANXSS010000316.1 GCA_025356535.1 Herminiimonas sp. | reverse complement strand
GGACTGGCGGTGAAAACGGCCTGCGGGGCATCAAGGTCGAAGTGATCGACCTGTTCGGCATGAAGCTCGATTTCTTGAATCCGCTGACCAAGTACTACATGATCCTGGTGTTCGTCGCCGCCGCCCTGTGGCTGGTCTCGCGCATCCTCAATTCGCCGTTCGGCGCCGTCATCGAGGCGGTTCGCGAAAACGAGAAGCGCACCGCCGCCTGCGGCTTTGATGTTGCCCGCACCAAGCTGCTGGTGTTCGTGCTCTCGGCCGGCATCTGCGGCCTGGCCGGCACCTTGCGCGCGCTGCACCTGTCGATCGTGCCGATCGATTCGCTGCACTACCTGCAATCCGGCCAGGGCGTCATGATGTGCCTGCTGGGCGGCATGGGAACCTTCTTCGGCCCCTTCATCGGCGCGGCGGTGTTCCTGTACCTGGAAGACGTGATCACGGCGATGACGACGCACTGGATGGCGGTGGTCGGCGTGGTCTTCATCGTCTTCGTGCTGTTTTTCCCGCGCGGCGTCTGGGGCTCGGTCCTGCACTGGTTCCGGCGCATGGCGCTGGCGCGCCAGGAGGCGGGCAAATGACGGCCGGCGTCGTGCAGGCAGCGCCTGCGCCGATCCTGGCCGTCGAGCATGTCTCGCAGCGCTTCGGCAATTTCCAGGCATTGAACGATGTGAGCGTCAGTTTCGAGGCCGGCAAGCTGACCGCCATCATCGGCCCCAACGGCGCCGGCAAAAGCACCTTCTTCAATGTCGTCAGCGGCGCCTTTGCGCCGACGTCCGGCCGCATCCGCTTTCAAGGGCGCGACATCACGGGCCTGCCGGCGCATGAATACGCCCGCATCGGCATTGCCAAGAGCTTCCAGATCACCAACGTCTTCAAGCAGTTGAGCGCGCATGAAAACGTCCGCGTGGCAGCGCAGATGCGCAGCAGCCGTTTTGCGCTGTTGCGTCCGCGCGGCGCCATGACCGAGCTGATCGACCGCGCCGACCTGCTGCTGGCGCGCGTGGGTATCGCCGCTTCGCGCGACAAGCCGGCCGGCGACCTCGCCCACGGCCAGCAACGGGCGCTGGAGGTGGCCATGGCGCTGGCAGCCGAACCGGTGCTGTTGCTGATGGACGAGCCGACTGCCGGCATGTCGCCGGAAGAAACCACCGTCATGATGGACCTGATCACCTCCCTTGCCGCCCAACGAACCGTGATCCTGGTCGAACACAAGATGAAGCTGGTGATGCATCTGTGCGAACGCCTGATCGTGCTGCATCATGGCGAACTGCTGGCGGCAGGCACGCCGGAGGACATCCGCAACAATGCCGAGGTGCGGCGCGTCTACCTTGGGAAAAACTAGAATGGATCATTCCGCCGCAGCGGCGCCTTCGGCCGCACCGATCCTGCAGGTCTCCGGCCTCAATGCCTGGTACGACCGCAGCCACGTCGTGCAGCACATCAGCTTCGACGTCCTGCCCGGCGAAATCGTCACCCTGATGGGCCGCAACGGCGCCGGCAAGACCACCACCCTGCGGGCGATGATGGGCCTGGTCGGGCGGCGCACCGGCACCGTGGTCTTCGACGGCACCGCATGCCTGGGCGCGCCGGCGCACCAGCGCTACCACCTCGGGCTGGCGTACGTGCCGGAAGACCGGCGCATCGTGCCGGGCCTGACGGTGCGCGAAAACCTGCAGCTGGGCCTGATCGCCGGCGCCGCGCGCAGCAGCACGGCGCAGATGATCGAGGAAATCGCCGCGACCTTTCCGCGCCTGAAAGAACGGCTCGACCAGGAAGCAACGTCGATGTCGGGCGGCGAGCAGCAGATGCTCGCCATTGCCCGCGCAATGATGGCGCGCCCGAAAATGATCCTGCTCGACGAGCCCTCCGAGGGCATCATGCCGATCCTGGTCGACGAGATGTTCGAACTGTTTGCCCGGATGAAACAGACCGGCACGACGATCCTGCTGTGGAACAGAACGTCGAGCGCGCCCTGTCGATCTCCGACCGTGCCTACATCCTCGATCAGGGTCGGATCGTCCACGCAGGCCGGGCCGACGCGCTGCTGGCCGATGCGGCGATCCAGGAAAAATACTGTGCGGTATGAGCCGGATGGCACCTTGCACAAGTATGCAAAATGCGCATGCTTTAACCCGAATTCCCGGTGTACTATGCCGAAGCTGTAACAAAATAAATCCATCTCAATGGACAGAGCGAGACCCGGACCGGAGGCCACGAGCACTTGCCGGTTCGACATGAACGACACTCGACGACCAGAAGTCGTGAACCGAATGCAGGGCCGGGTCTGTTGTTGCTAATATGCAACAACAGACTTTTTACCTGTGGCTTCACGAAATGGATTCGACTACGGTCGAGGCGTCTCCTCTGTATCTACCGGTATGGATTTCAGCCCGCTCGCGAAGCGGGCTTTTTTTTGGTCAATCGCGGGGCACGGCGCCGTCGCGCTGCGCCAGCAGGCGCCCGGCCAGCACCACCGATGCCGCCAGCACCAGCCCCGGAATGCTGACGACGACCGGCGCATGCGGCAGCACGATGTCGTGCGCCGGCAGATGCGCGGCGATCCATGGTTGCAGCGCCACTTCCGAAAAAAGCATTTCGCCGGCCAGGTAGCCCAGCAGCGCGGCGCCCAGCATGACGATGACCGGCAGGCGCTGCATCAGGCGCAGCATCAGGCCGCTGCCAAAGACGATCAATGGAATGCTGATTACCAGGCCGCCCACCAGCAGCGTCAGATTGCCCCGGGCGGCCGCGGCGACGCCGAGCACGTTATCGAGGCTCATCACCAGGTCGGCCACCAGGATCGTGCGCACGGCCGCCGACAGCGTGCCATGCGCATGCATGTGGCCCTGCCCGTCTTGCTGGGACAGCAACTGCGCGCCGATGTAGAAGAGCAGCGCTGCGCCGACGATCTTCAGATAAGGCAGGTTCAGCAGCGTCACCGCAAACAGGGTCAGGACGATGCGCAGGACGATCGCCGCGGCGCTGCCGTACAGTATTGCGCGGCGCTGTTGCACCGGCGGCAGCGCGCGGGCGGCCAGTGCGATGACGATCGCGTTGTCGCCCGAGAGGACGATATTGACGAGAATGATGTTGCCCAGGGCAAGCCAGAAAGGCGCAGAGGTCAGCTGGTCGATCATTTGAAACGCATTCCCTTACAGATAATTTTCCAGCCTAGTCGCAACCTCGCCCAGCACTGCCTGCGGCGCGGCGCCGGCATCGACCTCGATGCAAAAGCCGCGTTCGTCCGCCGCCAGCGGCTCGAAGTCGCGCAGCTGGCTCTCCAGCAGCGCCACCGGCATGAAGTGCTGGCGCGCCTGCATGCGTGCTTCCAGCAGTTCCCGGCCCACCTGCAGGTGTATGCACACCAGCGCCGCGTCGCCCTCCCGCAGCACCTGCCGATAACGGCGCTTGAGCGCCGAACACGACAAGACGATGGTCTCGCCGGCGCCACGCGCTGCGGCAATCGTAGCCTGCAGGCGCAGCAGCCAGCCGTGCCGGTCGGTGTCGTCCAGCGGCGTGCCGGCGGCCATCTTTGCAACGCTCTGCGGCGCATGCAGGGCGTCGCCCTCGACAAAGCGGCAGCCGAGGTGCGCCGCGAGCCGGCGTCCGATCTCGCTCTTGCCGCACCCGGAGACGCCCATCATGATCAGCGTGCGTGCCATGTCGCCATCCTGCTTCGTGTCCAGCGCATCCTGCCTTCCCGGCCGCGGCAAGGCGCCGCGGGCGAGGCCGATTATGCCGCAGTTCGCCAAACGGCAGGGCGCGCGGGCTGCATGCGCGCAACGATTCAGCACTTGCATAACTTACACGATGCAGGTAACTTTCAAGGGTTGCATCTGCGTATGCAACAGGCAGTCATGAGTGCACTGCAACATCGAAACCGATGCAGACAGTGCGCCAAAAATAATAGGCATTTCAGGAGACGGCATGGCATCGGTGCAGATCAGCGGCATCAAGAAGGTATTCGGCTCGACCCAGGTAATCCGCGGCGTCGACATCGAAATAGCGGATGGCGAATTCGCCGTCCTGGTCGGTCCCTCCGGCTGCGGCAAGTCGACGCTCCTGCGCATGCTGGCAGGTCTGGAAGAAATCACCGAAGGCACGATTTCCATCGGCGGGCGCGTGGTCAACAACGTGCAGCCGAAAGAGCGCGACATCGCCATGGTGTTCCAGAACTATGCGCTGTATCCGCACATGACGGTCTACGACAACATGGCGTTTTCGCTCATGCTGGCCAAGAGCGACAAGGCAGCCATCAGGGAGCGCGTCGGCCGCGCTTCCGAAATCCTGGGTCTCACACCACTATTGGAGCGCTATCCGCGCCAGCTATCGGGCGGGCAGCGCCAGCGCGTTGCGATGGGACGCGCGATCGTGCGCGACCCGCAGGTGTTCCTCTTCGACGAGCCGCTGTCGAACCTCGACGCCAAGCTGCGCGTGCAGATGCGCGCCGAGATCAAGGAACTGCATCAGCGCCTGCGTACCACCTCGGTGTATGTGACGCACGACCAGATCGAGGCGATGACGATGGCCGACCAGATCGTCGTCATGCGCGACGGCATCGTCGAGCAGCGCGGCCGTCCCCTCGAACTCTACGACCATCCGGCCAACCTGTTCGTGGCCGGCTTCATCGGCTCGCCGGCGATGAACTTCATCCCCGCGACACTGCGCAGGAGCGGCGCGGAAACCCAGGTCGAATTTGCCGACGGCGCACGCCTGCCGGCGCCGCGCAACGCCGCCGGCAACGACGGCCAGGCGGTGATCTACGGCGTGCGTCCCGAGCATCTGTCGCTGGGCACTTCCGGCGGCATCCAGACGCGCGTGGTGGTGGTGGAGCCGACCGGCGCCAACACCGAGGTGTATTCGCGCTACTGCGACGTCGACCTGATCTCGATCTTCCGCGAGCGGCACGATTTCCGCATGGACGACATGGTGCACCTGATACCGGACCATGCGCACACCCACCTGTTCGACGCCGGCAGCGGCCAGGCGCTGGTGACGTCCTGAGGCGCTTCGCCGATACCGGTTCTGCAGTACCCCGTCCGCAAGGACGGCATTAGAAAAAGTGGTCAAGCCACACACCGATGCAACCGGGCGCCAGGCCGCAAGCCGCGCGCCTCTCAACCAGAGGATGGAGACAATGAAAAACTATACGCGACGCGATTTCCTGCAAACGACTGCCGCCGTGGCAGCCGCTTCGGCGCTCGGCCAGCAAGCCTTTGCAGCGGCCCTGCCCGGCCAGCGCTACGTGCCAGAAAAAGATGCAAAGCTGCGTGTGCTGCGCTGGAAGCGCTTCGTCCAGGGCGACGAGGATGTCTGGCTGGCCAACACGAAAAAATTCACGCAGCTGACCGGTATCGAAGTGCGCGTCGACAGCGAAGGCTGGGAAGACGTGCGCCCCAAGGCCGCGGTTGCAGCCAACGTGGGCAGCGGCCCGGACATCATCTGCGGCACCTTCGAGGATTCGCACCTGTATCCGGAAAAGCTGGTCGACCTGACCGATCTCGCCAATTATCTGGGCAACAAGTACGGCGGCTGGTACGACTCGGCCAAGTCGTACGGCATGATCGACAAGAAGAAGTGGAATGCGATCCCGATGGGCGCCGCCGGCAGTTGCATGGTGTACCGCGAGTCGCACATGAAGGCCGCCGGCTTCGATACCTTCCCGAAGGATACCGCCGGCTTCCTGAAGCTGTGCCAGGCGTTGAAGGCAAAGGGCACGCCGGCAGGTTTCGCGCTCGGCAACGCCACCGGCGACGCCAACCAGTGGTGCCACTGGCTGCTGTGGGCCTTCGGCGGCAAGCTGGTCGACACCAAGAACCGTGTCGTCATCGACAGTCCCGAGACCATCAAGTGCCTGGAATACGCGAAGGAGCTGTACGCCACCTTCGTGCCGGGCACCCTGTCCTGGCTGGACCCGAACAACAACAAGGCCTTCCTCGACGGCCAGATCAGCCTGACCAACAACGGCATCTCGATCTATTACGCCGCCAAGACATCGAAGGACCCGACGATTGCCGCGATGGCGGCCGACATCAACCACGCCAACATGCCGATCGGCCCGGTGGGACACCCGACCGAGCTGTCGCTGGTGTTTCCGATGATGCTGTTCAAGTATTCGAAATATCCGAATGCGGCCAAGGAATACCTGCGCTTCATGATGGAAAAAGAACAGTACGAGCCATGGCAGCAGGCGGCAATCGGCTACATCACGCAGCCGCTGAAGGGCTATGAATCGAATCCGATCTGGACCTCGGACCCGAAACATACGCCGTACCGCGACCTCATGAAAGTCATGCAGAGCAACGGCTATGCCGGCGACCTCGGCTATGCATCGGCCTCCTCGATGGCCGACTTCATCGTCGTCAACATGATCGCCGAAGCGGCCAGCGGCTCGAAGACGCCGAAGGAAGCGGCGGAACGCGCAGCCAAGCGCGCCGAGCGGTATTACAAGACCTGAGCAAGACCGGAGCAAGACCTGAACAAGACCTGAGTGCAACGCGGGCACGACCTGCCCGCGCTGAAAAACACCGGGCAGTAAGCGCAGTAACCGCAGCAATGTAAAACCGCGCAGCGCATCGGGTCCGCCCGGTGCGCCCGCGCTTCAAGATGAACCAGGTGAGAATCATGCTTTCCCGAATGCTAAACAACCGCAATACGCTGGGGCTGCTGTTCATGCTGCCCACGGTGATCCTGCTGCTGGTCTTTCTGACCTATCCGCTCGGACTCGGCGTCTGGCTGGGCTTTACCGATACCAAGATCGGCCATGCCGGCGACTGGGTAGGTCTCGACAACTATGCCTTCCTGGTCGGCGACGCCCTAACCCGCCTGGCGCTGTTCAACACGATCTTCTATACCGTGGTGGCAAGCGTGCTGAAATTCGTCGCGGGCCTGTGGCTGGCGCTGCTGCTCAACAAGAACATACCGTACAAGTCGTTTTTCCGCGCCATCGTGCTGCTGCCCTGGATCGTGCCGACCGCCCTGTCGGCGCTGGCATTCTGGTGGATGTACGATGCGCAGTTTTCCATCATCAGCTGGGCGCTGGTGAAGATGGGCATCATCGACCGCTACATCGATTTTCTGGGCGACCCGTGGCTGGCGCGCGCCTCCACCATTTTCGCCAACGTCTGGCGCGGCATTCCCTTCATTGCGATTTCGCTGCTGGCCGGCCTGCAGACGATTTCGCCCTCGCTCTACGAAGCCGCCGCCATCGATGGCGCCACCGACTGGCAGCAGTTCCGCTTCATCACCCTGCCGCTGTTGACACCGATCATCGCGGTCGTGATGACGTTTTCGGTGCTGTTCACCTTCACCGACTTCCAGCTGATCTACGTGCTCACGCGCGGCGGGCCGCTGAATGCGACCCACCTGATGGCAACGCTGTCGTTCCAGCGCGCCAGTCCGGGCGGCGCGCTCGGCGAAGGCGCGGCGATTGCAACGTTGATGGTGCCGTTCCTGCTGGCCTCGATCATGTTTTCGTATTTCGGCCTGCAGCGGCGCGGCTGGCAACAAGGAGGTGACAAATGAGCGCA